>CAJCCR010000274.1 GCA_903960945.1 uncultured Planctomycetaceae bacterium | reverse complement strand
TGACATTGTTACAACAGAATTTGATGGCCCACTTTGTGGCAGAGTCGCCAACTGGGATGATCATGCAGTTAATCATCATGTATTTGATGCTTTAAAATACCGTGCCCCATTCTTTGATCAAGCTGTCACCGCCCTTATCGAAGATGTTTATGCGCGGGGATTAGACAAGCGTGTTTTGGTTGCAGTTGGTGGCGAATTTGGAAGAACTCCCCGTATTTCCCATGTTGCAAGTAGTGGGGGTGGGGTAGCTAGCGCAGCGGCCGGGGTCGTCCAGCCCGGTAGAGATCACTGGCCGCGAGCTGGCTCTTTTCTTTTTGCAGGTGGCGGTATCCAAACCGGGCAAATCATCGGTGCCACTGATAAAAAAGGTGAAGATCCTATTTCGCGTAAGGTTTCTCCTGAAGATTTTCTTGCAACCATTTATCAGCATCTTGGCATTGATTATAAAAACATCACATTAAAAGATTTCAGCGGCAGACCCACCCCGATCATCAGGTCAGGCGAAGCTATTGCAGAGCTAATCAGATCTTAACCAAAATTTGACACCATGAGTGACCTGTAACCGAAGTTACTCCGCGAGCGAAAGCAATAACGCGGTAGTTGCCCACCCAGATGCAGCAACAGATATGAACTGATCCTTACCATGGGGGAAACCACTTTCATAGTAGGTTTGAAATGGCTTGCTTCTAGACTTTACAAACCATGATCCATCTTCTTTTCTGGTTTTAATCAAATACTTGATGCCATCTTGAAAAGCCTTGTCTTTATTAGAGAGTATTTCCGTAAGGTGCAACGAAACCAATGCGGTTGCTGTCGCGTAGGGGTCAGGCTCCATGTTTTCTATTTGGGCCCAACCACCATCACTTTTTTGTTTTGCGATTAATGCTTTTGCAGATCTTTCGATAATGGTTTTGTCTTGTTTTAATTCGGAATAAGCCAATAGCTGGAATACTTGATCTTCATTTGTTTTGGGTGGTGTGTCCAATATCCAAGCTGCAGATTTCTTTGTTCTTTCTTCAATTTCATTTTTTAATTTTGGGCTCCCCCATACTCTTAAAGCTCGCAGTGCCAAATAATTAGTGGTGAAATGGCTCGCTTCAGATGGCGGCCGATTCGATGTTACTTTCCAATAACCATTTGCAGCCTGATGTTTTAAAAAATAGGAGACCACAGCATCTGTGGTTTCATTTGGTTCAATGCCTGCTAATTCTAGGGTTAAGAGTGCATAGCCTGCGGTATCTGCTTCCCCACCAGTTCCTTTTCCTTCCGAATACTTTTCTTGATTCTTTTTTAGAAAATCTAAGGTGAAATCCGCCTGTGCCTTTATCTCTTCCGGGGGGATGTTGAAGTTTCTTTTTTTTGCTTGTGAAAATGCAAGCATTGGAAAAGCTTGGTTATGACATCCAAAGCAGCTCTTTTTTTCGATGTGCCCTTTTGCTGCTGCCCTTAGTAAATCCAGCGACTTCTTCGTTTCTTGTTCTTCTGAGGCATGCATTTTTAATGGGTAGAATGTAAATAAAGTTGAGCATAGAAAAGTAATCGCAATAATAGAGGCTTTTGATTTTAACATGGGTGGTTTATGCCAGAATATTTTGGATGATGTTGCCGTGCACATTGGTCAATCTTCGTTGAATACCATTGTGGTAAAAAGTCAATTGCTCATGATCGATGCCTAGAATATGCAGCACGGTTGCATGAAAATCGTGCCATGCAACAGGGTTGGTTGCTACCTTCCAACCAATGGGATCAGATTCGCCATATGTTGTTCCGTTTTTTAATCCTGCTCCTGCCATAACAACCGAAAAAGCGTATTTGTTATGATCTCTGCCAGTTCCAATGGTTGTTGAAGAAGATTGGGCAAAAGGAGTCCTGCCAAATTCTGTGGTGAACAAAACTAAAGTGTCTTCAAGCATACCCCGTTGTTTAAGATCGAGGATCAATGCTGCAACCGGTTGGTCGATTCTTAAAGCTTCAGCGGAATGGTTTTCTTTTACATTTTCATGAGCATCCCAGCTAGCTCTTGGGCTGCCAGCAATAGGTCCGCCAGAATAGATTTGCACAAAGCGAACCCCGCGTTCTAAAAGTCTTCTAGCAAGCAGGCATTTTTGGGCACATACAGATGTTTCTGGTCGATTGATCCCATAAAGATTTTGGATATACATGGGTTCGTTACTGATGGTTGTAGCTTCAGGAACAGAAAGTTGAAGCTTTGCAGCCATTTCGTGGGATTTTATTCGTGCTGCAAG
>CAJCCR010000273.1 GCA_903960945.1 uncultured Planctomycetaceae bacterium | reverse complement strand
TTCTGCGATGGTGGTTGCATGGCATTGTGGGAAGGGTGCTTCCAAGTAAATGAACTCACGAATGATTTCAGGGGAGTTTACTTTTGGGAGATCAACTTGCATTGCAATGCAGGAAACTAAGGAAAGATAAATGTTCATGTTGCTCTCGATACAAGAAAATCAATTTATAACTAGTGTTTTAACCTAAATAGGGACCAGGGGCAAAAGAACTATCAAGAGAAACAATACAAACCGGTGTGAAAGCAAGTTTAAATAGATTGCTCACTTCTTATTCCAATCGACTTGGCGCAATCGTTGTAATCGTTAAAAATTATCCCGCCTCTTTGGGCTATCCAGCTTGACAATAGTGGATATTTGCTTTGAATTAAGCGATAATCGCAACTTAGATTTGTCGTTTTCTCTACTTAGGGTGAAGCAATGTTATCAATTCGCATTCTTGGAGTTTTACTTGTGCTTGTTGGTGCGGCATTTTCTCACGCAGAAGAAGCTAGGCTGCTACGATTCCCTGCAATCCATGGCGACCAGGTTGTCTTCACCTATGCTGGTGACTTATACACAGTTAATTCCAAGGGGGGCGTTGCCCGAAGACTCACCTCGCATTCTGGATTCGAGATGTTTCCGAAGTTCTCACCCGATGGTAAATCGATTGCATTCACTGGCCAGTACGATGGCAATACTGAAATTTACAAAATCCCTTCCTCAGGCGGTGAACCTAAGCGACTGACTTGGACTTCCACCCTAGGCAGGGATGAAGTTTCAGATCGCATGGGCCCAAATAATATCACCCTTGGTTGGACACCCGATGGTAAGGATGTTCTCTTTCGTTCGCGCATGACAACCTTCAATGATTTTCTTGGTCAACTTTACACAGTGAATGCCAATGGCGGCTTGCATGAAGAACTTCCACTGCCCCGCGGAGGCTTTGCTTCCTATTCTCCTGATGGTACCAAAATTGTTTACAACCGCATCTTTCGCGAGTTCCGCACTTGGAAGCGATATCGGGGTGGCATGTGTGATGATATCTGGACCTATGATTTCAAAACAAAGAAAACCGAACAACTTGTAGATACCCTTGATCAAGAAATAGAACCCATGTGGTTTAAGGATCGCATTTATTTCCTTTCTGATCGCGATCCCTCCAAGCGCATGAATCTTTATGTGCTTAACCTTGCAACCAAAGCGGTCAAACAAGTCACCACCTTTGCAGATTTTGATGTCAAGTTCCCATCCCTTGGAGACAAGGCGATTGCATTCGAACAAGCTGGGTTCATCTGGAAACTTGATCTTGAAACCGATAAGTACGCGAAAATTCCTATCGAGCTTAATGAAGATTTCGCAACTGCTCGTACTGGACTGCTTTCTGTTGCAGATAAAGTCGCATCAGGTACGCCTTCCCCCGATGGCAAGCGAGTTTGCTTAAGCGCAAGAGGGGAACTTTTCACCGTCCCTGCAGGGCCCGGAATCACTCGCAATTTTACTAACACCCCTGGTGCGCATGATCGTGATCCACATTGGTCACCCGATGGAAAAAATATTGCATTCATTTCTGATATCTCAGGTGAAGATGAAATCATGCTCGTTGCCTCCGATGCCAAAACCGCTCCTACCGCCCTTACCACCAAGGGGGATGTTTACAAGTATTCTCTTTCCTGGTCGCCTGATTCTAAAAAAATTCTTTGGACCGATCGTAAGTTCAGAGTTCGCTATATTGATGTTGCAACCAAACAAATTATCGAAGTGGCTCAATCCAAGCATTGGGAAATCAACGATGCTGTTTGGTCCCCCGATAGCAAATGGTTATCTTGGTCGGAAACTAGCGACACCGGTATGGACAAAATCCGTATTTACAATCTTGAAACGAAAGTTGCTACCGATGTCACCGATGGTTGGCATGAATCCAACTCACCAGCTTTCTCAGGCGATGGGAAATTTCTTTTCTTTGTCTCTAACCGTGATTTAAACCCCATTTACAGTTCCACCGAGTGGAACCATGCCTACCGCGATATGGCACGCATTTATGCCGTTGCCCTTGCGAAGGATACACCCTCGCCCTTTAAACCAAAGACCGATGAACCTGAAAACAAGCCTGCAACAGATGCCAAGGATAAGGATTCCAAAATTGATCTTACAGGTTTTTCAGAACGCACCTTCCAGATCCCCACGCCACCAGGTAATTACCGCAACCTTCAATCCGTGGGTTCCGCTGTCTGGTATATTCGCTCTTCCAGCAAAGATCCACGATCCACATTTGCAACCTATGACCTTGCAACCCGCGCAGAAACCAACCTAGGCTCTGTTAGTTCTTTTGATATCACTGCTGATGGTAAAAAAACTCTCGTTTCTGTTGATGGAAAATTTGCAGTCATCGATCTGCCCAAGGCTTCTGTTGCTCCTTCTACCTTTCTCGATCTTTCGGGCATGGAAGTGCAACTCGATCGCAAGGCGGAATGGAAACAAATTTACCACGAGTGCTGGCGTCAGATGCGTGATTTCTTTTACGACCCCAATCTTCATGGCGTTGATTGGATTGCACTTCGTAACCGCTACGAAACCCTTCTCCCCCATGTAAGGCATCGAGCTGATCTTTCCTATGTGATTGGCGAACTCATTGGCGAATTGAATGCAGGCCATGCTTATGTAGGTGGGGGCGATCTACTTGCTGTGCGAAAGATTCCGCTGGGCCAGCTTGGCGCAAAGCTTGAAAAGCACGCACCATCAGGGTATGTAAAAATCACCCGCATCCTTGAAGGTTCAACTTGGGAACCAGGCTTGGCTTCTCCCCTTGCTGCACCGGGAGTTAATGCAAAAGTTGGTGATTACCTAATCGCAATTGATAACAAGCCTGTCAATGAAATGGCTTCACCCTATCAAGCACTTGTTAATAAAGTTGGTAAACCTGTTGTGATTAAAATCAACTCCAAGCCCGAAGCCAATGGCGCAAGGGAAGTCGTTATAGTTCCGATCGATAATGAAGGGCCTCTTTATTATCGTGACTGGGTCGAAAAAAATCGCAAGCGTGTTGACGAAGCTAGCAAGGGCAAAGTTGGATACATTCATGTACCTGATATGCTTCAAACCGGCCTTAACGAATTCGCAAGGCAGTTCTATCCGCAATTAAAAAAGAGCGCCTTGATCATTGATATGCGTGGCAACGGGGGTGGTAATGTATCACCCATGCTTATCGAAAGGCTTCGTAGGGAAATTGCAATGATTGGAATCGCCCGTGGCACGCCGCCATCGGTTGATCCACGCGGCATGATGCATGGCCCTATGGTCTGCCTCATGAATGAATTCTCTGCTTCGGATGGTGATTTATTTCCCTATCGTTTCCGTCAACACAAGCTTGGAAAATTGATTGGAAAACGAAGCTGGGGTGGGGTCATTGGCATTCGTGGCACTCTTCCACTTTTGGATGGTGGTACTTTGAATAAACCTGAATTTAGCCGTTATGATATCGAAGGCAAGGAATGGATCATCGAAGGGAAGGGTGTTACCCCGGACATCATCGTTGATAACGATCCCGCAATTGAATATGGCGGGAAGGATCAACAATTGGAACGGGGCATCGAAGAAATTCTCAACGAGTTAAAGACGAAGGAAAAGAAACTGCCCCCACCTCCGCCATTCCCAAAAAGGTAATCATGGGGTGAGATGCTTTCCTTACGGTTTGCCAAAGGGAAGTTTGCCTTCGCCCCGGGGTTTGATTTTGGCATAGCCCCCAACTTTGTCGTACACACGCACATAATCAACCAGCATTTCCGCAGGAAAAAGTGTGGTATTATCGGGGTTGCCCAAAAACTTACCGCCCACTGCAACATTCATGACCAGATAAAAAGGCTGGTCGAACGGTGCAGGCCAAGCGTTAAGATCTTCCTCCTTGGACGGTTGAAGCCCTTTGTTGGCTGCAACTTTGCTGCTACTCCACCAGAATGATTGTGCTGCAAATTGTTTGCCATCTAACAACCAGCGAATCTCGCCCGGCTCCCATTCAATCGCATACGTGTGGAAATCTGCGATGGTGCCATTATTGGGAAGAAGGATGTTGTTTTCTTTAAGTGCGTTGGCAGGCCAGCGTGAGCCAAAATGCAATGTCCCCAAGATTTTATTGGGCTCTTGCCCTCGCGCTTCAAGAATATCAATCTCACCTGACGAAGGCCAAGTACCATATTTGTCACTTTGTGGCAGCATCCAAAGCGCTGGCCAAACACCCTTTCCAGTAGGTAGCTTGGCTCGAAATTCAAACTTACCATAACATTGGTTGAACAGTGCGCTGCCATCTCGTTTCCGGGTTTTCATTCGTGCGGAAGTATAACCACAATTATGAATCGATTCTTTTATCGCCTTGATATGAAGCAAGCCCTCTTTGACAAAAGCGTTTTCTGGTTCGCGGGTGTAGTACTGTAGCTCTTCATTGCCCCAACCGTTGATCCATTGTTTTGCATTGTAATCATAAAAGCCATTGCCTAGATCGAAGTCCCATTTTGAACGGTCGATTTCTTTACCTTCGAATTCATCGCTCCAAACCAATTTCCAATCACTTGGGTTGGAATCAAACGCATATGCAAAACCAAAGACAACAAAAGAAAGAATGATTGAGCCAAGTATTTTTCGCATGATTAATGTGCCTATCGAAGTTTGGAGCCTTTTTTGCCGGTGAGTGAATCGCCTAGTTCTTCCCTTATTTTATCACCCAGCATTTGTAGTTTTTTAACTACATCGGGGTTTTGATCCGCAACATTTTTGGATTCAGTAATGTCTGCATCGAGGTCGAACAGCGAAAGTTCCATCTTGCGGGTTTCGCCCTTCCCCGGTTTTCCATCGCTTCCCCCTTCGATGATATGAAGGTAAGGGTGTGGGAAATGTAATTTCCATTTGCCACTGGTTACCGCATGAAGTGCATCGCCCCAATAAAAATAGTAAGCCTCTTGGGGGCTTTTGGCATTAGGTTTCGCTTCGATAATTGCACTGATGTTCTTTCCATCAATTTTAGGTTCTGCCTGACCAACGCCCTTGGCATAACCGACAAGGGTTGGTAAAAGATCGATGGTCATGGCGGGTTCATTGCTGGTTGTTGCAGCGGGAATTTTTCCAGGCCATCGTGCAATAAAGGGGACTCGTAATCCTCCCTCAAACGCGGTACCCTTGCCTTCACGCAACATCCCCTTCGAACCCGCATGATGCCCGTAGGAAAGCCATGGGCCGTTATCCGAAGTGAAAATCACGAGGGTGTTTTTATCCAAGGAATGTTTTTTGAGGGTTTCTAGAATGGTACCAACGGAAGCATCAATTTCTTCAATGACGTCTCCATAAAGCCCATGGCTGCTTTTGCCTTTAAATTTTTCTGAGGCATAAAGAGGCACATGGGGCATTGAATGGGGCATGTACAAAAAGAAGGGTTTATCTTTATTTTCTTCAATGAACTTCACACTTCGATCGGTGTACCAGCCAGTTAATTTAGACTGATCAGGGTTAAGTTCCAAAACCTTGTCATCTTGGCGTAATGGTAAAGGGGGAAAGTTTTTGGCAGTGGGATGATTGGGCCACATATCGTTTGAATAGGGAAGGCCGAAATAAGTATCAAACCCATGGCGTAATGGTGAATATTGGGCAGAATCACCTAGATGCCATTTGCCAAAGATAGCGGTGCAATAACCTACCTTTTTAAGATATTCGGGCAGAAGGTTCTCTGCATCTTTGATACCGTTTTTTGAATTAGGGCCAAGGGCTCCAAGAATACCAACACGATTTGGATAACACCCGGAGAGAAGAGCCGCACGCGAAGCAGAGCAAACTGCCTGAGGCACATGAAAGTTCGTGAGCTTGATGCCATCACGAGCAAGGGAATCGATGTTGGGGGTACGAATCGTCGTCGAACCAAAGCAGCCTAGATCTGCATAGCCCAGATCATCTGCAAATATAAGCACGATATTCGGGGGCTTTTCAGCACTCCAAAGCAAGTTGCTGGAGAAAAAGCCAAGTAGTGCAAGGGAGTATAAAATGATGTTTTTCATGAGCTTATTAATATCAAATATCTTTGCATAAAGCAAAAGGGAACAAGCAAAAATACTGCTGAATCAAAATGTAAACGTGCAATATCTATGCAGTTTGATTAAGATATGTTAATGATAAAAATAGGGGAATGGATGATGAAACTTGGTCGGTTAATCTTACTTTTAGTAATGATGTTTTCGATGTTTTCCAGTTTGCTTTTAGCGGATGATAAAGCTGATTGGGTTCATGTGGGCAGCCTTGCAGGGAAATTACTTGGCCCGCCACGCGATGGAAAAATTCGCATCAGCTTGGCTCATCAATTTGGGGAAATCGATAGAGACATGGCTTTGCGTGCAGAAGCCATGCGCAAGAAGTTGCTTGAAATCAGACAAAAAGGAATGGGGTTGCCCAAGAATTCTCCTGCCCGGGAAGAGGTTATTCAAGAATTGGAAAGTGGCCTTGCAGATCTTCAAGTACTTCGATCTAAAATAATATTGGTGCATCAAACAGGCGATGTGCTTGAGTTGGTACTTCGCAACCCTTGCAATGTGCGGAGTACTTTTCCGCCTGGTGGTTTTTTTGATGAGAAAGGAAACATCAGGGTATTTACCAAGAAAAGTGTTGCTGAGATGCGGGGGCCATTGAAGCTCCCGGGTTTTGCTTCAAGCTTAGAAAAATTAGACGAAAGCACCTCGGTGTTGGTTTATGTTTACAAGAAGAAGCCACTTCCTAAAGGGCCCAACCCTAAACCCGATTTAGAACAGTTTGACCTTTTTGCTGGCTTGATCATCATTCTGGATGCGGAATAAATTGCGGATTGTTATTCGAATAATGCAAGCGCAAGAAACCGCTACTTCATGAGTTTTTCAATAATATTGCGGGTGATCGCCATTGTCGATGGATCCTTCCCGGCCAAGCCATGTGCCCAATCCGTTGTGCCTACGGTGATTACCGTGCCGTTGTTGGAATAAGTGCCTATGACTGCATTTCCAGTACGGCCTTTTTCCCAGCGTTCATACCATTCGCAATCATCGGGGTGCCACTTGGCTGGAGCAGTTGCAAGTATGGAAAAGTTTCTGGGTGTGCCATCTGAAAAGCTAGGGAAGGGTAGGCCATCTTTCCAAACAAGTTCACAGCCATCGCATTCGTAACCAACGATGGTATCTTTACCACCAAAGGTGGAATCTTTTTTCATGTTGGTGTTTTGAAAAATCCAATGCTCAGGCCGATGCACCGTAAAAGCAGCCGAGCCATCCATGAACTGGCCATGGCTGCGATGGTACCCGCCATAAAGAAACCCAACGCCTGTGAGGGTGTTTTCTGGTCTCTTTAATAAATGATGGCTCCAGAGCGAGGATATAAGTTTAGGGTCGCCTTTTTCAAAAAGAGGATCATCACGAAATGCCTGCTTGTAGCAAACAAGGGCTTTGCCTGAATCTTCAGAACGTACCTGCCAGCAGCAGGTGTTGCCACTAAAGAAAGCAACATTGCCACCATCGGAAATATATTTTTCAAGGTTATCGCGCATGGGAGTGGACCAGTATTCATCATGGCCCACACTAAGAACGAGTTTGTAGTTCTTTAGCATTTCGGGATGATGTTCGAGATCGCTGTTGATTGCATAATCAAAAACAAACCCAGCTTCCTCGGCCCATTTGATGAAGGGGTATTCCCAGGAACGAAACTGGCCAAGCATGGGGCGTTCAAAAGAAACCCGCCTACCTTGCACTTTATATTTCCCATGAAAAGCATAAAGGCTGTAACCGCCCCAGTTGCAATAGGCGTTATAGGTGTTTGTGGAAAGTTGAATTAGAATTTTAGAATCTTTGCCAGGATTGGCATTTCGCACTACAAAGAACGCTTCGCTTGTAAGAACCTTACCATCCGTATTTTTCACACTAAGAGTTGTGTTGTAGTAACCGGTGCGCCATTCCTTAGGTATTTCAAACCCGAATGATTCTTTCCAGTTACAACCATGCGAAGAAGCATTATCGGGAATCATTTGTTCCGAACATACTAAATCTGTTTTGGTAAGCACCACTTCCCGCTTGGCGCCAAGCCTTGCAACTTCGAATCCGAAAGACGAAGCTTTTGAAGAAACCTTTAATGAAACTTTTTCTCCGGGAAGATAGCTAAGCTTGTCAAAGTATCCTTCAATTGCAGGCCTTGCTGCTGCAGGAATAGGAAGTAAGGGTTTCAAGGTGGGCAGCATCACCTGGGCTTGTCGTAAAAATCCAAGATCAGTCGGGTGTGAACTATCAACGGTTGCTTCGCCATCATCGCCCATCAGTGGTTCACCTAGTTGAACAAATAGTCCGGTGATTCCCCGATCCTTTAGCCTTTGAACAGCCTCGGTGTGTGCCTTACGATTGCTATCATTTTTTTGTCTTACGCCTGTAAGTATGCTGGCATTGGTGTAGGTGCGATCTTCCACAAGAAGAATTGGCGTTAGGGGTTTTGCTTTTCGTAATGCAATTACAAAAGGTTCAAGTCTTTCAGTGATACGCTTGGCATCAAGATTAGGTAGGCAATCCAGCACATAAACCGAGGCATCAATTTCAGCAAAGAGTGGAACAAACTCTGGGTCCAGTGTGCCATTGCCTGAAAAACCAAGATTGATAACAGGGCGATCCAACATACGATGCAGGATATTAGTGTGCGCCATGCCTGGCCTAGAAGCACAACCACCTTGGGCAATGCTGGTGCCATAATAGACGATGGGTTGCGCCAGGTGAGCAGCACGTGGCAGGGCTTTTTCTAGCGTTGCAGCTTTGCTAACACCAATCTTGACTTCTTTGACACCATTATAAAGCGGGAGATAAAGCAAGTACTCGCGCTTGCCCATAGGAAGCCCAGTTGCAAGTGCAGCCTTGTTGGTTATTGCGGAAGGCCTGCCATTGGCCACCCATTTCCATGCGCCTTTATCATCGCGTGCATAAAGATCTAAACCGCTGACACCGGTTGCGGGCATATGGGGCATTGCGAGATTAGGCGATGTTAAAGTCCATTGGGCATGAATTTCAGAAGAGTCAGTGATAAACCTGCAAGCCAAACCTGCGCTATTTCTGGATAGGCTCCACACAGGTGGGCGCACAATTTTTTCCACCCTTTTGGGAAGTCGATCGTAGGGAGAAAGAGTTTCTTTCCATC
>CAJCCR010000272.1 GCA_903960945.1 uncultured Planctomycetaceae bacterium | reverse complement strand
CCCCATGTAAAACTGCATCTGAACAGCTTCTGGGTTCGAGATTATTTTTTGAGTAAACTTTTCGGGCATTGTTACTTTGGGAAAATTAATTTTCGCAGCTTCAGATACAGGCCAGCCTTTTAAACCTTCACGAATCTGCGCTTCAACTTCAATAGGATCAAAATCCCCAACCACCGAAATTATCAAATTAGCCGGATGATAACAAAGCTTGTGAAATGCAATGCAATCCTCATTCGTAAGCGCTTTAACACTTTTGATAGTCCCGATGGAAGATCTACCCCGGGGATGATCACCATAAACTTCCTTAAGAAACTCTCGCTTGGCAAGAAAATTGGCCTGCGATTCGAGATCTTGCAGCGAAGATAACGTTTGTTCTTTATTGCGTTCGAAAGCCTCTTTGGGAAAGGTCGGTGATCTCATGCAATTTAAAAGAAGATCTATGCCCATTTTTCCATGATGGGACAGAACTTTAAGAGCGCCACCAGATTCATCGAATTCCAGTTCGCCACCGACTCCTTCGATTTTCAAAGCAAGTTGCGGGCCATCAAGGCCTGGGATGCCTTCATCCAGCAGGGAACCCGTCATGCTAGCAACCCCATGCTTTTCAGTAGTTTCGTAGCCTTTGTTTTCTCTAAGGGCGATATTGGCAACCAAAACAGGAACCTTGGAATCGGGCATCAAGAGAAGAACAGTTCCGCTAGGAAGCTCGATCCTTTTTGCTTTGGTAAGCGAAAACGGAGTTACCGCTGCCTGCTCTTTCTGTCTGAAGAGCCTTCTATTTTTTTCTGGTTTATGGGTGGAAGAAGTCTTAGCGCCCTTTTCAGGAATCGACCAAAGCACAACAGACTTATCCTTTACCAGATATTTCTTGGCGACCCTTTGTAAATCTGCAGGCGATACCGCCAACAGTTTTGATAGGTAGGATTTCAAATACTCAAGGTCTGCAACTACAACCGTTCGTGAGATTACATCTGCCAACCCGTGAACACTTTCACGGGAAAAAACTGCACCTGCCAAAATCTTCTGTCTAATTCTTTCAAGCTCTTCCTCAGAAACAAGTTCAGTTGCAAGTTTATCGAGTTCGTCAAAAATCATTTTTTCAAGCTTGGCTCCATCTTTTCCCTGCATAAGTTCCATCTGAATCCCAAACCAACCGGGATAGCGCCCAGTGGAACTTTCGGCTCCAGCAACCGAGGCTAATTCTTCACCTTCGATAAATTTACGATAAAATCTGCTGATTTTCCCATCAGAAAGCACCGCTTCAAGAACGCTAAGTGCAGGCGCGTCTTCATCCACCATTTCAACGGTATTAAACGCAATTAAAAGCCTAGCTACTTCAAACTTAGACTTCATTTCAATGCGAGTCTGCCCCTCTCTTTTTATTGGAACATTAACTTTTCTTGCAGGCAATTCACCCGCAGGAATATTCCCGAACAATTCCTTAACCCTAGCCATGGCTTGTGCCGGATCGAACCCACCACATATCACCAAAGATGCATTTGATGGATGGTACCAAAGGTCGTAATGCGCTTTGATTGTCAAAGCTGTGGAAGCTTTAACATGTTCAGCTTGCCCGATCACCGGATGGCCATACGGAGCGTTTGCGCCAAAAATCTTTGGCATAATTGCTTTATATTCCAGATCCCATGGGCCATCTTCATTACGCTTCAACTCTTCTATTACTGCACCTTTCTCCTGCTGAAATTCGTGCTTATCATCAATCTGAAGATTCCGCATCCTATCTGCTTCGATTACAAGAGCTTGCTCCCAACGATCTGCAGAAAAATCAAAATGGTATACCGTACAATCTTCAGAAGTGTACGCATTATTAGCGCCACCATTACGAAGCGTAAAACGATCGATATCACCAGGAAGCAGTTTTTCAGTCCCTTTAAACATCAAATGTTCGAGGTAATGAGAAAGGCCCGTTTGATCTAGGTTTTCATCTGCGGAACCCACTTTATATGCAACCATGGTGGTCACAGTTGGCGCACCTGGGATGGGTTTTAAATATACATTCAAACCATTGGGAAGTTTTTCATGCTTTACATTATCAAATATGGCATTGGCAGCTTTTAATGTTTCTGCATCTTTGGCTGTTTTCGCAGGGGCCTGGGCCAGCGAAAATTGCCCACCCATCAACAAGGCTAAAACCACACCCATAATCTTTACAGCATTGAGGTTGATTGGACCAATCATGGGAATCATTCCATTGAATAATGAGAAAAGATATTTTGCCTAAGCGCAAATATCCGAAAAATGATCTGAATCATCAAGGCAGAAGTTACAAATTATTTTGCAGATTGATGGATTTGATATTCGATTGATTTACGAAGAGATTCGACTTGGTTATCCATTTGGCTCTTTTTAAGGAAACCATCTTTTATTGTGGTAAAATAAAAGACAAAACCCATCACCACAATAAAAACCGTTTCTAATCCAAAATACCAATACACCACATCGACATGAGAGGCCTTATCATCAACTTTTCTATAGTAACGCGGAATCCAGCGCCAATCTGTTATGTTTTTATCCATTACTGCACCGATACCAAAAAGAAACTACCCGGCTAGGACTCGAACCTAGACAAAGAAAACCAAAATTTCTTGTGCTACCATTACACTACCGGGTAGTGGTGGGTTTAATCACCCATTAGTAGAATAGCGTTTGAAGGCTAAACTACCAAGAGGTTATTTTAACTTTCATACATGAAAATTAATAGACAGAAAAAAGAGGCTTAGCAAATCATGAAACAGCTAACCATAGTCGTGCGGCCTTTTTGTGCAGAAACCGTGCTGGAAGCAATTCAAAATCTTGGTTTAAATTCAGTAATCGTGCGAGAAGCGAAGGGTTTTAGCAGGCAAAAAGGCTATTTAGATCGCTATCAAGGCAGCGAATATAATATGGCTTTTATTCCCAAGGTGGAAATTACCGTAACGGTTGAAGATGAACGGGTTAATGAAGTTGCAGAAAAAATTTCTAAAGCTGCGCGCACCGGAAGGATCGGGGATGGCAAAATATTTCAATTAAATTTGGCCCAAGATGAGCTTTTAGAGTTCTAATTCACGAGTTTTTACCCTATTTTCAACCCACTCCCAAACAACTTTTGCAAGTTTTCTTTCCCTAAAACCTCGCTCGGGGCTCCAATTCCTGCAATTACGCCTTTATGCAAGCACCAAACCTGGTCAGCATAATCCTGAACCAGCCCCAAATCGTGGGAAACTAGTAATATCGTAACACCTGTTTTTTTGTTCAATTCTTTTAACAAAGCATAAAACTTGTCCTGATCTTGGAAGTCGATGCCTGCAGCTGGCTCATCCAATAATAGCAACTCAGGATTAGGCTCCATGGCTAAGGCCAAAAGAAGGCGTTGTAATTCTCCACCTGAAAGCTTATCTACGGGTTTATCCAGCATATTTGGGGAAGACCCGACTTTTGCAAGCATTGCAAGCATTTTGCTTTCTAACGATTTTTTTATCCCCATAAAAATAGGGGCATCCTGCATAGGAAGGGCCAAAAAATCACGCACAGTAAGGGGTAAGCCCGCCTCTAAACGCAATTTTTGAGGCACATAACCAACATGTTTGGGATCAGGGGTTTTGTGGGCATGCCCGCAATAAAAATGCAATTCTCCCGCGAATGGTATTTCTCTTACAATTGCACGCAGCAAGGTGCTTTTCCCCGAACCATTAAGCCCGATTAGGGACGTTATTTTCCCTTTAAGCAGCGAAGCATTAACATCTTTTAAAACTTCAAGATGGCCTAACTTTACAGCAACATTTTTTAAAGTTAAAAGGCTGTTGATCATTGCAGATTCTTTGCAAGTGCTTCAAGATTTTGTTTATATTTTATCTCGTACCACTTTGGCGCAAGATCTGCTTGAGTACAAGTTTCTAGCGGATCTATTTCAACCAAGGGTATTTCAATCCCTTTTTTCTTAAGCTCTTCTTGCAACAATTTAGCAGAAGTGGTTTTTGGATATTGGGGCTCTACTGCGATTAAAGATGGCTTCTTTTCAACACACATCTGCACAATCTTAGCCAACTCTAGGGCATTAGGGGAATCACCGGGGGCCTTTTGAATCACTCCTGCAATTTCAATTCCAAACGAAGACGCAAAATACCCAAGCGACTCATGAAAAGTAACTATCACCTTGTTTTTCTTACCCTCCAACAAAGTAATTCCTTCTTTTTGAATTTCTTCGAGAGTCGCAGCAAGGCTTGCTGCTCGATTTTTGTATTCCTCTGCGGCCTCGGGGTCCAGCAAGCTCAATTCATCACGAATCGCATTAATCATAAGAAGGCTTTGGCGAACACCCAGCCAGATATGCGGATCGAAACTGCCATGGTTATGGCCTTCGTGCCCCGGTTTTTCTTCCTTTGATTCAATGCGTAGATTCTTGGGAACTTTTTTACCTAGGCTTGAAAACTTAAGCTTCGGGTTCGAAGAATCCTTTGCAAGTCGCTCAACAAAAAGGTTGTCGAGATCTAAGCCGTTATAAAAAAACAAATCTGCCTTACGCAAAAGAATGGTGTCTTTGGCATTAAAAGCGTAATCGTGGGGCCCAGTAGTGGTGCAAAGAGAGATAACAGCAGCGCGATCACCTGCGATAGATTTCACCATGCTATAAAGTGGTGGAAAGCTGACTAGAACCTTGAATTTGCCTGGCACTTCAAGCCAAGGGTCCGGCATTTTGGCGCACCCTAGGGCAAACGACAAAAGAAGCGGGAACAAGTAAAATAAACGGTGTTTTTGATGACAAAACATACTCAAACCCTGTCAGGATTACAATGTAATACCGCTATGTTACATTTAAACTTGTGCTATTTCAATCATTCGCTGAAAAATCCGGAAACTTAAAGATGAACTTGGATTTTCTCAGGGGGTTTTAGGTTTCCCATCAATCACAAGCATGCTTTTAATTTTTTCCTCGGCTTCTTTAAGAGGAATGGCTTTAACCTCGCCATCTGCGCAGGCAAAAACAATAGCATTCGTAAAGCCTTTTAAAAGATCCTTGGCAGGCAGGCTGATATCAATTTCCCAATCTTCGGGCTTAGTCCAAATCGCTGTTTTATCTTCGGGGACTTTAACAAGCATGATCGTGTTCGAAAGTTCATTGATAATTTGAATTGAATTAGTACCGGTACCTCCAGGAGTAAAAAGTGTTGCAGTGCCAACAGGGGCTTGAAAGGGCGTTGTGCCTTTATCCAAGTTTTCTTGCGACTCTCTAAAGCTTGGGGGAATTCTGCGAATGAATTTTTTATTATGCTCGCTATCCCAGGGTTCATTTTGCCTGAACTGTTTGTACAGAAAATTATGCCCAAGGTAGGGAAGGATTTGGACACGCCAGCTTAGTAATGGTTTTCCTTCTTTTGAAAGTGTTGCTGCGGGGGGGAATTTTCCATTCTCTTTGTGATACGCCAATAAAGCGGTTGCAATGTTTTTCACCTTATTCATGGATGAAGCT
>CAJCCR010000271.1 GCA_903960945.1 uncultured Planctomycetaceae bacterium | reverse complement strand
TGGTGTTGGCAGGGCCATCCTTTATATCTTCCATTTTTGTAATGCGATCATAACCAAAAATCCCAGATTTCTTATTGTCGGCAGAATACTCTCCAGAGGCAAACCCCACCCCTGCAACCCCAACGAAATTAGTTATACCAGGTTGATTCGCATCGCTGGAAACAGAAGCTCCTTCAACAGGGGTTGCATAAAGAAGATCGGGAATAAACATACGCGCAACCTGATGGTTTTTCGGATCGCTCCACGATTTGCTTTTATCAACTAATTTCGCAAAACTGGCATAATCACCATTAGAAAAATAGGGTAGTAATTCCACAATCCACCCTACTCTTTTGTCGGGTGCCATTTTCAATCCAAACTTCTTATTGTTGGTTGCTTCTTCTGCGGTACCTCGAGGAAATGCTTTTTTATCGTTTACATACCCCAAGATTGCTTTGGAAATAGGGTCGGCACTTTTACCAATCACTTTGGTTTCGAAGCTGTTTTTCAAGGTTACGAGGAATTCTCCGAGAGCTACTTCATTAGACTTAAACATTGCAGGAGGGATGTGCAATTGGCTTAAAAACCCCATCACCATATTGCCTGTTTGCGGGTCATAAAATGCAGTGGCTTTTATCATACCGTTGGCGCCCTCTTTAATAATTTCGCTCGCACCTGCTGAACCGGGTATTGCACCAGCTATTGAACCAGGAGGAGAAATACCAGGATTAACGGGAGTAGAGGGATCACCACCCGTTTTATCTTCGGTATCAACACTTATTTCCAATTTGGCTGCTTTTAACGCAAGGGGCATTCTCTTAATCAACGGAAACACAAGTTTTGCAAAATCAGACCCAACTTTACGATCTCGGCTAACTGCCATTACAGAAAAACTCTGCGAGTCGGGGTCCATTTTAGCAACCTCCATTACCGCATATTCAAGCTTGGACAAAGTCTTCAACTGAGTCACAACATCGGGTGGAATTGGTGCTCCTCCTGCTGTTTTATAAGTGCTTAAGGAAGTGGATATAGCGGGAATAACCGCAGTTAATTCACCCAAATCCAAACCTACCACCATGATACCTGCGCTACTTTTTTGCATCACTTTAGCAAATCGTAATGGCAAGGTTTCAAAATGATTTCCGGTTGAAGTTACAGGCGGAGCACTAGGTGCGGCCGCGGCATTTGGATCAACCGGTTGCGCATTAGGCATGGGCATTGGTGATCCAGGAGGCATCGGCGAACCTGGCATTGGCATTGGCATTGGTGATCCAGGAGGCATCGGCGAACCCGGCATAGGCATTGGCATTGGTGATCCAGGAGGCATGCCCCCCGGTCCTGGAGGAGTAGTATTTGGCTTTGGTGTCTCTGGCGGGGCTGCGGTTGCTATCTTCTTGGGTTTACCTTTATCTTTCTTTAGGTAATCAATCATTTTATCTTCAGAGGCAATAACGATCGTTTTGCTATCGGCCAGAAAAAAGGATAGTTTTTCATTACTATCAAAACCAAGCATCAAAGAACTTAGTGAATCAAGTTGGCCAGAGATTTTACTCCACTGTAAACCCTCGATCATAGCTTCCTGAGTAAGAGAAATACTTTTTTCAATGTGTCCCCTCTTAAACGGTTCTTTGGACCGTACGATGGCCATCTTCCAATTCTTCTTTAATGGATTAAAATCGGGCAGTGTGCTACTTCTCGCAAGCATAATTTGATCAATTTGTTCAATGGAGACTCCAAATGTTTTTGTAAAGTCTTTCTGATTAAATGCCCCGGGAGTATTAAAAAGAACCTTGGCAAGAATGCTATCAAAAAAATCTTTCATTTGAATAATTGCAACAAGCTTACTATCGCTGGGCAAGCGGGCAGAAACATCCGGATCAACGGGTTCGCTTTTTGCAACAGTCGGAGGGGCTTTCTCATCTTCCTTGGGCTTTTCTTCGGGATTTTCCTCGGGTTTGTCGTTCGGGCCATTAGGGGCGGTTGGGCGCTGCATCGGTCGTTGAGCAGATGGTTTTGGCTTTGAACTATCATCCCCACCAGAAAACAAAAACATAGCTGCAACAATAGCTACAAGTGCAACACCCCCGACCGCACCACCAATGATAAGCATTTGCTTATTTTTAGCACCGGCTTTACTAGGCCCTTTTTGACCTGATTCCGCTTTCTTTATTTCTTGCTTAGCCTTGGCTGCTGCTTCTTTACCAGCGGCTTTTGATTTTACTAGAGGTGCTTTTTTATCATCTGCGGGCTTGCCTTTCGAAGGAGCCTCCACCAAAAAGCGGAACTTACATTTCGTGCACTCTGTCTTTTTACCTACCAAGGTTTCATCCTTAATAGATACCATCGCTTCGCAACTTGGGCATTGCTGTTTGAATTCGCCTGCCATTATTCAACTCTCCTAGGAACTTCCGCGTTTAAATGCACTTTATTCAATATTACTAGCGATATTATCTTACCGTATTTTTATTGTTAATACCCAAGTCTTTCCTTAAAAAATTTGAATTCTTAGGAGGTTATCTCACACATCCAGAGGTATAATAAAAATCAAAAT
>CAJCCR010000270.1 GCA_903960945.1 uncultured Planctomycetaceae bacterium | reverse complement strand
GGATTCATGTGATCCTTGGAGAGATGTGTCTTAAGCCTATGACAATTAGCACAAAGCGTCTGCAGATTCGATGGGGCGTTGTTGTGGTGGTCGCCGTCAATATGATCAATGTCCAATTGGCCATGCCACTCTGGTACAAAACCACACCGTAAGCACTTAGGATCCTTACGATGCCGCTTATGCTTATAGCGACGACATGACCAACAAGTCCGTTTGTATGTACGTTTTCCGTTGACGAGTCCATTAGACTCTGTCTTGTTGCCACAGACACAAATACCAGGAGTCTTGCGGCTACCCATTATTAACTCTGTACGGTGCGAGTGGACTTTGTCTGTGCACAGTTACTCTCCTATTTGCCCAACTTGATATTATTCAATCCTGAATAATATCGTCCCCCGTCTGCATTTTTTGGTATTGGCCGAGGGGCTAGAATAACAACAATTCAACTTTAGCAGCCACTTATAAAAAGAAAAGATATAAAGCGCATTTAATTGTTTTCTTTGAAACCCAATTCGCTTTTCAGTTTTCGCAGACGAATCGTGGCTTGCAGGCTCAACTGCTTCGAAGCCATCTTAATCCAGCGAAAACGGTGGGGCAACCGCAAGACCAAAAAAGCGGGCAGGTCTCTTTTTCGGTAGTGTGGCTGAAACAATAATAGATGAGCCCTTAAGGTATCCGGAATTGAAGTCCTAGTACAGCCTGCCTGCTTTATCTGCGCATGATGGTAAGCGCTTAAAAAAAGACCCCTTCCCAATTTTGCTTTTCAATCTCTAAGTCTACGTGAAGATTATAGGTTCAAAAAACTGCTAGCATGGTTATAGTGTAATCTAATCGGTTTTGATTTGTTGCTAAATTAATACCGCCAGCAACAACAATATTCAAATACAAAAAGATACTGGACAAAGGATGATGACTAGCCCATTAAATCTACACCGATACGCAAGAATCCAAATTGCAGTTTTATTACAATTACTCGCATTGGGCACTATGCCTTTAATGGCTCAGGAAACCGCATCTAAAATAGATTTCAATCGGGATGTTCGCCCGATACTCGCAAACCATTGCTGGAATTGCCATGGGCAGGATGAATCTTCTCGAAAAGCTAAGCTAAGATTGGATCTACGCCCAGCGGCACTTGCAATAACAAAAAACAATGAGCATCCCATCGTTCCAAATAATCCTGCAGCCAGTAGCCTAATAACCCGCATAGATGCGCATGACAAATCCCAGATGCCACCGCTTTCGTTTAATAAACCCCTGACTGACACCCAAAGAAAAACTTTGAAGCAATGGATTACAGAGGGTGCGCCATACGCAGAACACTGGGCATTTGTGCCACCCCGAAAATCAACCAGCCTACCCAAGGTAAAATTATCCAACTGGCCAAGAAATGAAATCGACTATTTTATTCTTCAAAAGCTCGAAGCCGCAGAAATCACCCCTACGATTGAAACTGATCGCAGCACTTGGCTTCGCAGAGTTACTCTTGATCTAACCGGCCTGCCCCCGACCCTAGATGAAACAAAATCATTCCTTGCAGATAAAGCAGAAGGCGCCTACGAACGCGTTGTAGATCGCTTGTTGAATTCGAATCGCCATGCCGAACGAATGGCAATGCATTGGCTCGATGCAGCCCGATATGCAGACACCAACGGCTATAACAACGATGAGATGCGAACGCTTTGGCCTTGGCGAGACTGGGTGATTCAAGCTTTCAACAAAAATATGCCTTACGATCAATTTCTTACAGCACAAATTGCAGGCGATTTAATTCCCAATGCAACAGTAAATCAGAAAGTCGCAACCGGTTTCAATCGTAACCATGTGCTAACTACTGAAGGTGGAATTATTGAAGAGGAATATCGGGTGGAATATGTTGCAGACCGTGTCCACACATCTGCCACGGTTTTTCTTGGTTTATCAATCCAGTGCGCCAGATGTCATGACCACAAATATGATCCGTTAACCCAGAAAGATTATTATCGGTTCGCAGCCTACTTCAACAACATCCCGGACAAGTTGGTTTCTTATAGCCAAGGCCGAATGGCAGAACCTTTACTAAAAGTACCAACACAAGCCCAGATTGCAGAAAAATCAAAACTGGATGCAAGCAATGAAGAGTTAACGAGCCGCTTGAAAAAGCGTTCCATGGAAATTGATGCTGACATCACTAAATGGGAAATGTCATTGAGCAAAGAACAAATTGAAACTGCTGGCCCGGTGGGTTTAGTAGCGCACTTCCCGTTAGATGATACCAAAGGCCCAACTATTGCTAACACCATTTCAATGCAAAATTCAGGCACTATAAAAGGTAACTTTACTTCTGTTCCGGGTCGGATTGGTAAAGCATTGCAATTTGATGGCAGCACTCATATTTCTGCAATTGAAACAGGCGTATTTGAAAGTGATCAAACATGCTCATTCGCTGCATGGATCAACCCCAACAGCAATCAAGCAGGCACAATATTATCAAAAATGGATGATGCGAATGCATACCGAGGCTACGATATTATTCTTGAAAGCGGCAAAGTTGCGAGCCATTTTATCAATCACTGGCCTGATCGTGCATTTAAAGTTGTGACAAAAAAAGCACTTACCTTGGATGCCTGGCACCATATTACCGTGACCTATGATGGGTCACGAAAAGCGTCGGGTGTAAAAATATATGTTGATGGGCAAGCCCAAGAACTAGAAATCACGAACAACAATAAGCTTGAAGGTTCTCTTAAAACTGACAAACCATTCCACATCGGCCTACGACAATCATCAATCCCCTTTACAGGAAAAATAGATGATGTGCGCCTTTTCTCAACCGTTCTCAGTTCTAAGGATGTGGAGCGACTTTCCAAGGGCGAAACAATCCAAGGCCTCAAAGAAATACTAGTAGTTCCACATGCAAATCGTTCTGCCATCCAGTCGGAACAATTGAAATCATATTATCTGGATCATGTAGACACTCAAGCTAAACAAATAAAAGCAGAGTTGCTAGAGATTCCCAAAAAACTAGCAGAGCTAGAAAAAGCTATGCCGGTAACGATGGTAATGGGAGAACTGACATCCCGTCGCCCCACCCATATTTTAAAACGAGGCCAATACGATCAACTTGGAGAGGTAGTAGAGCCGGGTGTACCGGGGATTTTTGCAGAATTACCTACAAACGTGCCGAACCGTCTTGAGCTTGCAAACTGGCTTACAAACCCCAACCACCCTCTTACTTCACGCGTCGCAGTCAACAGGTGGTGGGAAATGTTTTTTGGGACAGGATTGGTAGAAACATCTGAAGATTTCGGCATTCAAGGTTCGCTTCCAAGTCATCCCGAATTACTAGATTGGCTAGCGCTAGAACTTATAAAGAAAAACTGGAACATGCGAGACGTCTTAAAGCAAATAGTGCTTTCTGCAACATATCGGCAATCTTCAAACACGGATGCCAAGGGATTAGAAAAAGACCCACGAAATAAGCTAATTGGCCGAGGTTCACGAAATCGGTTACCAGCAGAAACTGTTCGCGATAATGCCTTGGCTATCAGCGGGCTACTTGTGGAACAACTTGGGGGACCTAGTGTAAAACCTTACCAACCCGATGGATTGTGGGAAGATGTCTCAGTGGATAGAAGGGAAAAATACAAGGCAGATTTAGGAGATGGTTTGTATCGGCGCAGCATGTACACTTTTTGGAAAAGGACCTGCCCGCCACCCGGCATGGCGGCATTCGATGCCCCCGACCGTGAAACCTGTGTCATTCGCAGAGCACGCACCAACACACCATTGCAAGCACTGGTACTCTTAAACGACCCTACCTATGTAGAAGCTGGTCGCAAGTTTGCTGAACAGATCCTGCTAAAGGCAAACGATAATCAAGCAAGGTTCGAATTAGCTTTTCAGATGGCTTTATGTCGATCACCAAAAACAGAAGAAGTTGAAGTACTTTTAAAAGTATTACAATCTGCAGAGAAGGGCTTTTCAGCAGATCTGGTTGCTGCCAACAACCTAACAGCAATAGGGCATTCAAAGCGAAATGAGAAGTTGAATCCATCAACCCTTGCAGCCTGGACCACGATCACCTGCATGATTTTGAATTTAGACGAGACGATTTCAAAGCCATGAAAACCTCAACAATAATTTTGCTTATACGCCCTAGAAATGCGAAAAGGAATTTAACCAAATGAACCCATTAATTGATTTCAGCAACCGGATGCGTCGCAGGGCTTTTTTGAATCATTCTGCGTCTGCTCTAGGAACCGCTGCCATAGCTGGGCTTCTCGCCAAAGATGCCAAGGCTCAAGAAAACGCATTAAATCACCTCACGCATTTTGCCCCGAAGGCTAAGCGGGTGGTTTACCTTTTCCAATCCGGTGGGCCTTCTCACTTGGAACTTCTGGACTACAAACCTAAGCTTAAAAAATTCCACGGCACGGAGCTCCCAGATTCTATCCGCCAAGGCCAGCGGTTGACCGGCATGACATCCGGCCAAAAAAGCTTCCCGATAATCGCACCTAAATTTGAATTCAATCAAGCTGGCAAATCAGGAACCTGGATCAGCAGTCTATTACCACACACCGCAAAAGTAATTGATGAAATCTGCTTGATTCGATCCATGCATACAGAAGCAATCAACCATGATCCAGCAATCACTTTCATTCAGACGGGTTCGCAACAACCAGGAAGGCCATCACTAGGAGCATGGCTAAGCTATGGCTTGGGAAGCGAAGCGGAAGATCTGCCAGCCTTCATTGTTTTAATCTCTCATGGGACTGGCAAAGATGCGAACCAGGGGCTTCTGGAAAGATTATGGGGCAGCGGATTCCTGCCTTCCAATCATCAAGGTGTAAAACTGCGAAGTAGCGGCGACCCTGTGCTATATCTTTCAGACCCTCCTGGTATTGATCGCAATTTACGGAGGAACATGCTCGATGGCATAGCAAAGCTAAATGCCAACCAGTTCAAAGAAACCGGCGATCCGGAAATTGCAACGCGCATCGCTCAATACGAGATGGCGTTCCGCATGCAATCATCGGTTCCCAAGCTTACTGATTTATCAACCGAATCAAACAAAACTTTTCAGCTTTACGGTGAAGAGTCTAAGCGTACTGGATCATTCGCATCGAACTGTTTGCTGGCGCGTCGTTTACTTGAATCTGGCGTGCGCTGCGTTCAACTTTATCATCGGGGCTGGGATCTTCATGGCGGTTTACCAACAAATATTCCAAAACAAGCACTCGATGTTGATCAAGCACAAGCTGCTTTGATCTTAGACCTTAAACAGCGTGGCATGCTAGACGATACTCTTATTGTCTGGGCAGGCGAATTCGGTCGCACCGTTTACGGGCAGGGCGGGTTGAAGGAAGAATATGGCAGAGACCACCATGGTCGATGCTTCTCCGTGTGGCTGGCCGGTGGCGGCATCAAGCCTGGCATTGTTCATGGAGAAACGGATGACTTTGGTTACAACATCACCCAGAAACCGATGCACATCCATGATCTAAACGCTACGATCCTGCATTGCCTGGGCTATGACCACGAAAAATTAACCTATCGCTATCAAGGCCGCGATTTCCGCCTAACCGATGTGCATGGGCAGGTAATAAAAGATATTCTTGCATAGAAGACCGCCAAGAATTGGAAAACTGGCGAATTAAAATACCCCTGAATACAACTAGTATTACAAAACATCAGGAGGGAAAACTCTTGCAAAAACAAGGAAAAAAATGCTAATGTTCAATCCTATTTTACATTCATAATGGCTGGTATGCTTGATTTAAAATTTATTGATTGCTCAAAAAAAAACAAAGGTGAAGTTTGTGACAAATGAAATCAGATCCATTAATCCAAGCCTCAGCTTTACAAGCATGGCAATTAATGAACAAGAAAAAATCGCAAAAAGCATTGAGCATGAAATTCTAAAAGTCGAAAAACTAAGGGCGTTAATTTTCGCCATCATTATGGGATGCTTGGCGATTTTTTTCGTAGTAGCCTCCGGTATATTTAATTCTGAGCCTTCATCTTTAATCAAATCGCCTATACCTCGCAAGCTTATAGCACTGGTGCTTATTGGATTTTCTGGATTTGAATTGCTTATCTGGTACTTCATTAAACACTGTTTAAATACAGGTAAAAGCATTCCTGAAATATGGCGCTATGTTATTGCTTTTGTCGAAATAAGTTTGCCAACAATGTTAATTTTAATCGCTAGCCATGCACTACATTTTTACGCATTACTTCTACCACCTGTTTTCATATATTTTTTAATCATTGCACTTTCTGGACTTAGGTTGAATTTTTTCATTTGTATATTTACAGGTGCAGTCGCTGCAATCGAATATGTTTCTATTGCATGGCACCTTACTCATGGAATAGAAATGCCCATCGAGTTTAATGAGACATCGCCAGTTCATAGATTTCTAATTCATCTGACAAAAGGCTTAATGATCTTGGCCGCTGGAATTATCACTGGGATTGTTACCAACAAATTAAAAAAAGGGTTTCTCAAATCTTTCCAATCAATAAGCGAAAAAAACCACATCATGAGCATGTTTGGCCAACATGTTTCCCCCGTGGTCATGGAAAAGTTACTTCACCAAAAAAATACGACAGAAGGAGAGATACAAAATGTATGTGTGATGTTCCTAGACATCAGGAATTTTACCACATTTTCAGAAACCCGTTCTCCTCAAGAAGTGGTCAGTTTTCTTAATTCTTTATTTGAATTCATGATCGAAATCGTAAATCGCAACAACGGGATCATCAACAAATTTTTGGGCGATGGATTCATGGCTGTCTTTGGAGCACCTTTTACTGATGGCTTTGATTGCCGCAATGCCGTGAATGCTTCAAAAGAAATCATCCAGAAGCTCCAGAATGAAATTGCAGCAGGTAACATTGTTCCCACGCAAATTGGCATCGGCTTACACACTGGCGAGGCGGTGACGGGTAATATTGGATCAAGCCAAAGAAAAGAATACACCATCATTGGCGATGTCGTTAATCTTGCCTCGAGGATCGAATCGCTCAACAAGCAGTTTAAATCACAATTATTGGTTTCTGATACGGTCAGGAAATCCCTTGGTGAGGCTGGGAATGATGCAGTCAGCCTTGGAAAAGTCACTGTAAAAGGTCGGGCTGAACCTGTGGAAATTTTTAAACTCGCATGATTCTACCACGCTGCAAAATCATAAAACCAATAAACATTCGAGCAATTGATAGTGGTTACACGCATCTAAAAAAAGAACTTTATTTGTTCGCCTTTGATACCAATGGAATCATCGGGTAGAATCCCACCTTTAAGTACCATCGGTTTTCCATCGAACCAGTTGTTAGGCTAAAGGAATGCTAATGAAAATCAACACCGTAAAGCAAAAGATCACCTCAGGTGGAACCTCCATCGGGACTTTTATTTTTGAATTCAACACCACGGGAATAGCAAGGCTTGCATCCCAAGCTGGAGCAGAATTTGCAATTTTCGACATGGAACATACTGGCTGGAATGCAGAAACCATCCGAATGCTGGTTGCGACTTCAAGATCCACCGCTCTAGTGCCATTGGTTCGAATCCCCGCAACAGAATATCATTTCATCTCCAGCGTGCTGGATATGGGTGCAATGGGAATCATGATCCCCATGTGCGATACCGCAGAGCAGGCGCGAAAATTTGTGTCCTCCGCAAAGTATCCTCCTGTTGGCCGTAGGGGCGCAGCCTTTACCATTGCCCATGATGATTACATTAGTGGAAACATTGTTGAAAAAATGAGTTCCGCCAACAGCGAAACTTTGCTGATTGCGCAAATCGAAACAATGGCAGGCCTTGAAAACGTTGATGCAATTGCAGGTGTAGAAGGCATTGATGTTCTCTGGATTGGGCAGACGGATTTATCAACAAGCTTGGGAATTCCGGGCCAATTTGATCACCCCTTGTTTCAAGATGCGGTAAAAAAAGTGGTCGATGCCTGCAAGCGACACAAAAAAACTCCCGGGTTCATGCCCTTGAGCATTCCTGAAGGCAAGAAGTTCATCGATCAAGGCTTCCGCATGCTTGCCTATGGTGGAGATCTATGGATTTATCTTGCTGCACTCCGTGATGGCATCAATACTTTGCGTTCGCATCAAGGCTAGTTAATCCTCTGCTCTTCAGCTAATGATCACAACCTATGTCATTCATACACACCTATTTTAATGACTTACTTTCCAGAGAAAGAACAGTGGCACAACCAGGGTTCAATCGCTGGTTTGTACCGCCTGCTGCACTTTGTATCCACTTGTGCATTGGCATGGCTTATGGGTTCTCAGTATTCTGGCTGCCTTTGACCAAAGCCATTGGCATTACAACATCAGTCCCCTACCCTGCTGGCATGACTTTCATTCAAAAATTATTCTCAACTCAATACGATTGGGACAAGCCCATGCTGGGTTGGATGTACACGCTCTTTTTTGTTTTCCTAGGTTCTAGCGCAGCATTATTCGGACGATGGTTGGAGCATGCAGGCCCGCGCAAGGCAGGATTTATTTCAGCCCTCTGCTGGTGTGGTGGTTTGGTCATTTCTTCCTTCGGTGTTTACATCCACCAACTCTGGCTACTGTGGTTGGGCGCTGGCGTTATAGGTGGCGTTGGACTTGGATTAGGCTACATTTCACCAGTTTCCACCTTGATCAAATGGTTCCCCGACAAACGTGGCATGGCTACGGGCATGGCAATTATGGGCTTTGGGGGTGGAGCCATGATTGGTTCTCCTTTAGCTGATTTGCTGATGAAGACCTTTGCAACCACGACATCCGTAGGAGTATGGGAAACATTCTTAGCACTTGCTGGAATTTATTTTGTTTTCATGATGATCGGATCTTTTGCATATCGCATACCGCCCGAAGGATGGAAACCTGCAAATTGGAATCCACCTGACGGCCAAACTTCAAACGCAATGATCACACAAGGGCATGTACATGTTGATCACGCCTGGAAAACGCCTCAGTTCTGGCTTTTGTGGATGATGCTTTGTTTGAATGTATCAGCAGGGATCGGGGTGATAGGGATGGCTTCGCCTATGTTGCAGGAAGTTTTTGCGGGAAGGTTATTAGGATTAGAAAAAGAGTTTGATAATTTAAGCAAGGAAGAGTTGGGAAAAATCGCAGCCTATGCTGCTGGGTTTACAGGGCTGCTTAGTTTATTCAATATTGGTGGGCGATTCTTTTGGGCTTCTCTCTCGGATATTATCGGGCGAAAAGCAACTTACCACATATTCTTCATTCTTGGATTTGTACTTTATGCCCTCGTCCCTTATGCAGGAAAAATTGGAAGCATCGCGGCTTTTGCTTTAATCTTTTGCGTGATCCTCACCATGTATGGTGGTGGATTTGCAACCATTCCTGCTTACCTTGCAGACATGTTTGGAACCAAAATGGTGGGCGCAATTCATGGCAGATTATTAACAGCTTGGTCTGCTGCGGGCATAATTGGCCCGGTGCTGGTCAATTATATTAATGAATCTCAAATTCAATCAGGGATCCCAAAAAGCCATGCTTATGATACCACCATGTATATTCTTTCATCACTTCTCCTTGGCGGCATGGTATGCAATTTTCTACTTAAACCTGTGAGTGCAAAATGGTTTTTAATTGAAAGCCCAACCGTGCAAAGTGGAACAATTGCCAAACCAAAACCCAGCAATTTTTCTGCAATT
>CAJCCR010000269.1 GCA_903960945.1 uncultured Planctomycetaceae bacterium | reverse complement strand
TCGCCCCTGCGCAGATAGAAAACATCCTGCCCGCCATCGATAGTGGTGTATACCTCTGTGAGCGGTGGACGTGGCGTAGCCATGTCGTGACTTCTTAAGGCTTGAACAACTTTATTCGTGGTTTCATCGAACGGGGCGAACCACCGTGCCAAATTCTCACGCAACGGATCAGGCACCTTGTTATTGTTCGCAGCAAGAATACCTCGAATTTCATACACATTCTGTGGTACAAAATCGCCCGCCCATGTTGTCGGGTTCGGTTCGGTACTCATTGCCACTCGCAACCGGCCAATTCCCAACTCACGGAAATGCAAGGTGATTTGAATCTCTGTTCCCCCTGCAAAACCTACAAGCGGTTTGTCCAGTTCGAAGATGGCAGCGTTATCTTTCTTAGCTGTTGTTTTTACAACCCAAGCAGTAGCGGGTTTGCCATCCACTGCATTGGCCAAGGGTTGATCTTTGTCTTCAAATGCAGCAAAGACAGCCTTGAGTTTTAATTCCTGTACAGGCTCTTTTGATTTGGCGTCAAGTGGTTTTGCAGTAATCTTCAACTCGGTAAGTTGAAATCCACCATCTGCATTTACTCCGGGCCCCCGTTGTGGCAGCGCTTTATCGGTAAAGCAATCGAATCGAAATGAACTAAGATTCTTCTGATTAGTATTAAAGGTAAGGTGGTATTCATCGTTCGCAGGAGTTACTTTTTTCGCTCCACGACCTCGCTGCTTCATGGTGCCTGGGTTGATCGTGCCATCTTGAGCAACGATACCACCGGGCAACCATTTCAAATACGAACGCTCTGCATCCACAGCTACCGGTTCTAATATTTGCCAGCGTGTTGCTTCAGGTTGTTTCGGTAGCTCTGCCTTCTGCCAAGCATCAAATCGCTTGGGTAACTCATCGTTGGCAAACTTGCGCAATGCGGTTGCCAATGGTTCGCGATCTTGTTGATGTTTTTCTAACTTTGTTTTCGTAGCAACCGGATCGGGATCAAGCACCCGGGTACCATGCACGGTTTTTGCCAAGCTCGCAGCAAGTGCGTAATAATCTTTGTGAAACAAGGGATCATACTTATGCTCATGGCAACGAACGCAACCCAGTGTAAGGCCAAGCATCGAGCCGCCAACAGTCATAAGCATGTCATCGATTTGGTCGTAGCGAATTCGCTCGACGGTTTTTGCTGTGATCTGCCCAGGGTATGGCCCTGCCACAAGAAAACCTGCCGCGCTAGCAGCTTGAAAATCTTCTGGGTGCAATTTATCGCCAGCTAATTGCAGTTTGATAAATTGATTATAAGGGATATCCTCGTTAAGTGCTCGAATCACCCAATCACGATAATGATAAGCAGAGGGTCGGAATCCATCGAACTCATAGCCGCCACTCTCTGCATAACGGGCGACATCAAGCCAATGCCTCGCCCATTTTTCACCATATCGAGGGCTTGCCAATAATTCATCCACCACCTTTTCAAACGCACCAGCCGATGTATCTTTTGCAAACGCATCGATCTGCTCAGGCGTTGGTGGTAATCCAATAAGATCGTAGTACGCTCTGCGCAATAATTGTTCTTTCGTTGCTGGTTTACTCAATTGCAGTTTTTTTCCTGCACTTACCTGTTGAATGAACCGATCAATTGAATTGCTTGCTGTACCAGCAGGGGGTGCGATTTCTTTCAATGGTTGAAATGACCACCACTGTTTTCCTTCCGCAAGATTTATCTCACGCTTAGGCTTGGCTACCAACTCTCCCTGACGAGGATCGGGAGCACCCATATCAATCCACTTGGCGAAATCTGCAATCACATTTTCGGGCAGCTTGCCAGAAGGTGGCATATCTAAACCATCATACTTAAGAGCTTTCATAAGCAAGCTCTTCGCTGATTGACCTTTAATAAGAGTTGGGCCAGATTCTCCGCCTGCTAACATTCCCTTGGCAGTATCAAGATACAATTCAGCCTTAAGCTTCTTATTGGTTTGCGCATCTTTTGAATGGCACGAATAGCAATGCTGGTTGAGCACCGGGCGAATCTTTTGTTCGAAGAATTTCAAACCCTCCTCATTCGCTTCCTGAGCAAAGGACGGTGTCACAGAAAGACAAAGGGTTATTCCTACTAACGCATATCTCAACATAATGAAATTCCTCATCGAAAGAGCTGTTTATTAACCGCTCACCCTGCTTCTCAATTTATTTCTCGACATCGTAAATGAAGGCCTTATCATCTGCGGGTTTAACCCAAACATTGCGAAACTTCACAGGGTTGTTGTGATCCTGAAGAAATACCGGACCGGTCATCGTCTTCTTTTGCATATCCCGAATCTTTTCCAAATAAGGCGTTGTCCCAAATCGGAACGGATGGAATGTTGACTTCGGTTCGCCAAAGGGTGTGCCATCCTGCACTTTCATTTCGTTGAACCAAACCGTGACAGTTCCGTTCTCGGTGATTGCTCCAGCTTCGTTGCGCCTTGGTGCCCGGTAGCGAATATCAAAGACCTGCCACTCACCTGGTTTTCGGCATGCGTTCACAAGTGGTTTCGAAAACCCATACACAGCCCCAGCATCTTCTTGGGTGATCTTTTCCTTATCTTTGCCAAACGAGTTCAGAATCTGAACCTCGTAGTTACCGTGAATGTAGACACCGCTGTTGGCAGGGCCCTTTTCAGGCAGCAAGAATTCAACATGAATATCAGCATCACGGAAGTGAAGCTTGGAGACGATATGATTCTTGTTTCCCTTGGGCGTGGAAATAAGCATCCCATCTTCAACAGGCCAGTTAACCTTTTCGCCTGCCATGCTCAAAAATAGGTGTTTCCCATTTTCATCGAGAAGGATGGTAGCGCCCTTTGGTGCCGTTGCTGGAAGCTTGCTTTGATCGGGTTTGAAATCAGGATCCGCACCCAGAACAGCCAGGGAAATTAGGAGAGCAGGAATCATTGGGCAGCCTCAATCGGTGGGTATTTAGCATTACTATCTAGAATACCGTTCCTGAGGCCGATTTGCAACAACCGATTGGCCCAGATGATGGCTCTTTTGCCCTCAAAATCGGTCCTAATATACTTATTAGGCAGCTTTATACCTGCCACAACCCAGAACTATCGTTCAGAGCCGGTTTTGTTATTGAGCTCCAGAGGTTAATTCGTTGGTACTGGAAGGCTTTGATTATTCCATACTTCTGCGTTTATATGCTTAACGATCCGGTGAGGCCACCAAACGAATTGGTCTCGACGCCAAGCCTCTGCAAGATGGTGACGAAGAGTTTTGTTAGTGGTAACTCTTCCACTTCAACCTTGCCCTGCCAACCAGAATC
>CAJCCR010000268.1 GCA_903960945.1 uncultured Planctomycetaceae bacterium | reverse complement strand
ATCGCTTGAAAGATCAATCTCAGGAAGTCGGGAGCGAAGCTGCCCAAGCGGAATATTTACAGCTCCCGGAATCATTCCAGCTTCAACCTCTTTGGGTTCGCGAACATCCAACAGTTTTGCGCCTCGTTGAACTCTAGCTTCCACCTCGCTCCAATGAATAATCTCAACCAGATGATTAAGATTGTTTTGAATAACCATGCCTGCAAGGTTAACGGGATCCTTGGCACTTCCAAAAGGCGGGGCGTAGCATAGTTCATAATCAACCAGATCATCCATGGTTCCCCCATGATGAATCGAGGTAGCAATAACATCGATGCGTTTATCTGCACCATCTTTGCCTACAGCTTGAGCGCCAAGTATTTTTCCATCTGTGGGCGAGAATAAAACCTTCAACGAAATAGGATGGGCACCAGGATAATAACCTGCATGAGAATTTGGATGTAGATAAACCGTTTTGAAAGTAATCCCTGCTTTAGAAAGAGTCTTGGCATTGGCACCCGTGCAAGCAGTAGTGTAATCAAAAATGCGCAATATTGCGGTTCCCAAGGTGCCTCGATATCGCGTGGGCCTTCCCGCAATATTATCTGCAACAATCCTTCCCTGTCTGTTTGCAGGGCCTGCTAACGGAACTTGGGTTTGATTTCGTGTGATGGGATCGGTTACTTCAATTGCATCGCCAATCGCATAAATACAAGGGTCTGAAGTACAAAGATAATCATTCACCTTGATTGCACCGCGGGCATTTACTTCCAACTTCGCATCGCTTGCAAGATGCGAATCAGGCTTTACACCAATACCCAAAATCACCACATCGGCCTCAATACTCGAACCATCATCCAGCACTACATTCAACGCCTTGCCTTTCGAAGAAGCGTCCTCAAATCGAACCACTTGGCGATTAAGACGCAAATCGATCCCCTTGGCAATAAGCTCTTGATGAATGGGAATAATCATTTCGGGATCGAATGGATCAAGCACCTGCCCAGAGCGCTGGATTAAAGCAACTTCGAGGCCCCTGATTTTAAGTTGCTCCGCCATCTCGAGGCCAATGAATCCCCCGCCCACTACCACTGCTTTTTTTCCTTGCTGATTTTGGACCCAGTTATGAATCCGATCGGTATCAACGAGATTGCGCAGAGAAAAAATGCCAGGCTTTTCTATCCCGGGTATGGGGGGAATTATTGGCGCAGCTCCGGGCGCTAAAATCAGCGTATCATAAGCTTCTTCATAGATGACATTGGTTTGTAAATTACGGACTTGGATTATTTTTTTATATCGAAGAATCGCTATCACTTCAGAGCGAACCCGAACATCGAGATTAAGGTTGGCAGCAAGCTTTTGTGGCGTCTGAACCAGAAGCTTGCCACGCTCTTTGATTTCTCCACCGAGGTAATAAGGCAAACCACAATTAGCAAAGGAAACATCCGGACCACGCTCGAAAAGAACGATGGCAGCATTTTCATCCAATCTGCGAAGCCTAGCTGCAGCACTGGCGCCACCCGCAACGCCACCTACGATAAGAATTCGCTTTACCATTCTGAAACTCCTTTTTCTTTTCCAACATTCATATCGACAAATGCCTTTATATTTATTAACATAATATTGCTAATTAGTAATATTGTCAATGGGGATATGGCCATGGCTAAATTGCTGGATCAACATCAACTGCGGGCGGTTGCCAAACTCTTCGAGTTGCTTGCTGAACCCACGCGGCTTGATATCCTGCAAAATCTTAAGAAAGCCCCCCTCTCTGTTGGGCAGATCGTTGATGCCACCAATGCCAAACAATCCAACATCTCCAAACAGCTTGGCATACTTCACGATGCAGGGTTGTTAAAACGAGAACGCCAAGGCAACCTTATTTTCTACTCCATTGCAGACCCCATGATTTTTGATCTATGCGCCTTGGTATGTGGCAAACTAAGAAAAGATGCTGAATCGCAACTCGCTTTAATCCGTTCTTTGGGTAAATAGAAGCCGTAAGTGCTTTTTATGAAATAACTTATGGCTATTACAAGCTTGTTCCCGAGCTTGGAAGATGATAAAGCCTCCGTATTTTGCATTAAACATCATGGATATCTATTATTCATGTTCCGGATTCATTTTTTAAGAAATGAAAATATTCTAATTATTGTCTTTTCAAATTTGCCTAAAACATCGATATTGAAATAGTGTTCGCTTTTTCTAAGTGTTTTTGAGGTTATAATGAGTTACATTAAACAAAGAGTAGGTTTCACTCTCATTGAACTCTTAGTTGTGATTGCCATTATTGCCATATTGATTGGGTTGCTTCTCCCTGCAGTGCAAAAAGTGCGGGAAGCCGCAAACCGCATGACTAGCTCCAACAATATTAAACAACTTGGCCTCGCTGTACATTCGCACAACGACGCAGAGGGTTACATTCCCGGTCAATGGGAAGCTCGTGGAAATATTTTAGGTGCGTCCCAGCACTTCTGGTTGCTCCCATACATCGAACAGGTAGCCATTTACAACCTTGGCCTTGAAGATACATCGTTTTACCCGCACAACTCGGCACGTGTAAGGTCTGCCGTCATAAAATCTTTTCTTGCTCCCTCCGATACCACTACCTCCAACGGTCTTGCAACTGGGGACTGGGCAGCTTCAAACTATGCAGCAAATCATGCGGTATTTGGTGAACCTGGTGTAGGGTGGAATCCCAAGCGCCGTATTTCCGAAATTCGTGATGGCACCTCTAACACGATTCTTTTTGCGGAAAAATACGGTGCTTGTGGTGGCAATGGCAGTTTGTGGAGTCATGGTACATGGAATTGGCCTTGGATGGCTACATATGCCATCAACGTCAACAATAATCCGCCCCAAAACGCTCCCACCAAGGCTGCATGTGATCCAACGAGACCACAATCCTTTGGTACTTCGGGATGTCAGGTTGGCTTATGTGATGGCAGTGTCCGCAACATCAATCCAAACATTACAAATGCCACATGGGTGAATGCCAACTACCCCAACGACGGCATAACTCTCGGCAGTGACTGGTAACACTTGTATTCGAATTGCCTAAGTTTGGGATACAATTCCCGCAACAAATATTTTTTATGACGCTATACTTCATGTCGTTTAACGGAGCTTTTATGATTTCTTTGCTTTCCCGACCAATGGGTGTTTTTGTTTTGTTATCGTCGTTAATTGTTATTTCTGGTTGCGGAGGGAATTCAGCAGGCCCCAAAGTTGGGTCCATGACTGGACAAATCACCTATAAAGGAGTGCCGCTTAACTCAGGTTATGTTCAAGTATATGGTGAAGACGGACGCGGCGGGTCAGGACCAATCACCGCAGAAGGAGTGTACACCGTCGGAGATGCGCCTTTAGGTAATATCACTATTACTGTGCATGCCATAGCATCCGCAATGTCTAAAATGAATTCAACTGCGCGACCACCAGGCACGCCAGCCATGCCGGGCGAATCAAACAACCCCCCAGTGACCATTCCTTCCAAATATAGCGACAAAGCTAAATCAGGGCTCACTTTTACCATTAAATCAGGCACACAAACAAACAACATCAATCTAAATTAAGGCAGGATAATCTAATCTTTTACTGTATTGCAGACCCCATGATTTTTGATCTATGCGCCTTAGTATGTGGCAAACTAAGAAAAGATGCTGAATCGCAACTCGCTTTAATCCGTTCCCTAGGAAAATAAAATCTGTAAACTGTTATAATTAAACAACTTAGAGCAACACTTACGCTTGTTCGTAATAGTTGTAAAGCACCAGCCTTGTTAGAATGGCCTCGCAATCTTCATTTTAAAACCATTTATACCCGTTATTCTTGTGCCGGATTCATTTTTTAAGAAATGAAAATATTCAAATTATTGTCTTTTCAAATTTGCCTAAAACATCGATACTATATTTACTGCATTTCGTTAAGATTCTGAGGTGTTTTCTGTAAGAGGGGCTAAATTATGGGGTTTTTCCTTCCTAATAAAATCAAAGTCCCTTTACTCTTATTGACTTTCTTTCTTATTGGCTGTGGTGGAGAGAAAATAGAACCTCTAACAACAGATCCAACCGTTATTGCGTTAGATAAAATTGGTGGCGCTTACATCCGGGGTACCCCACCACCAAAAACTAAAGCGGAACTTCTTGCTATTTTCAAATTATCTAGTTTCCCCAAAGAGCTTCTTATCTCTCCCAACGATGGGCAAGAATTCATCATCGTTTACGATGTCGAATTAAAAGGTCTAAAAGTTAGTGGTGCCCAACTCCCTGTTGTGGCCTTTGAAAAATCGGGTAAGGATGGTAAACGCTATGTTCTGAGAGGCATGAATACCATTGTGCAACTTACCGATGAACAATTAAAATCCTCTGTTTTCCCAGCAGGTTATAATTTTCCTTTTTAATTTCTTTTTCTTCTGGAGAATTTGATGAATGATTTTAAGCAAAGAAAGGGGTTCACTCTTATTGAACTCTTGGTGGTGATTGCCATCATTGCCATATTGATTGGATTGCTTCTGCCCGCAGTGCAAAAAGTGCGAGAAGCCGCCAATAAAATTAAGTGTGGTAATAACCTTAAGCAAGTTGGCATAGCATTTCAGGTTCACCACGATCAGATGGGTGCTTTTGCATCTGGCGGGCTTAATTGGAATTTAAACCGCACCACGACTAATAATACTTCGGATGCGGCACTGGTCGTGCAAACTGGCAGCCCTACAGATTACCAAACCCAAGCTTGGGGCTGGGCTTATCAACTTCTGCCTTATATGGAACTAGGAAACCTTTGGGGAAATCAGGACGGATCAGCGGTTGCAGGCACTTCTCTAAGCTTAATGCTTTGCCCTTCACTTCGTGGGCCCACTAAGTTTAATTACACTCAATCTGTTCCAAATGGCGCCCGAGCCCAAATGGATTACATAGGTAATGGCGGAACTTGGGGAACTTCCGATCCAAATAACAATAAGTTTGATGGGCCACTTAGGCCCTCTGGAAGAAAAGTCAGCCTAAGCGATATACCGGATGGTACTTCCAACACCCTCTTTATTGGGGAAAAATATGTCAATATTAAGCAAGCAACTGTTGGACCAGATTGCAACAGCGACCAAGGATGGGTTGATGGTTGGGATAATGACACCGTCGGTTTTGCAAGGGGCTGGGGAGGAGCTACTGGAGTTATTTATCCTCCCATATCACATGGAAGCAATGGTACATGTGGTGGAATTTTTGGTACGGCCCACACCACCCTTACTACTGTTTTTTGCGATGGCTCGGTTCATAATATTGCCTTAAGCATCAATCCTAATGCTTGGCTTTACCTTTCAAGTATTAGTGGGGGCGAAGTTCTCGATGGTATAGATTACAATTAATGCTTGATCTGAATGATCATTCAAAAAAAAGGAAGAGGTGCATTATAACACCTCTTCCTTTTTTTAATATTAATAGTCCGAATGCTAAAGAATCAAGCTGCTGCATCCTTGCTGATATTAAGATTGTGGAATAACTTACCCTCAGAATAAGGCAGATCCCAAGGGCCGGTTGCATTACCGGAGGTGCCTTCCCATTGATGCGAGCAGATACTATCAAGAACCATGGTAGAGATTTCAACTGCACGAGCGCCAGCAATTCCATCCACGCGTGGCTTAACTCCCAAAGTAACAGCCTGTACAAAATCGAGAAGTTCCCAAGTTAGTTGATCGCCATCAGTGCGTGAACAATCCATGGTTCGGGTTTGAACATGGTTGGCAAACAAATCAGTTTTGAAGGAGTTCAGGGTGCCTGCATCTACTTTACCCGGTGCAGATTCTGCAAGGTAACGCAAAGAATCGCTAGGTTGCATCAGGGTGATTTTCTTGGTGATGAAATCAATACCTGCATAACCTTCAGAGCCCCATACATCCATTCTACGCCTAGCTTCAGGATGCGCCCTGCTTGCAGAAAGATCACAAATTGTACCATTAGCAAAGGTGATTCTTGCCTGAGCAATATCTTCATGGCCACCTAAAACCGCAACACCCAACCCAGAGACAGAGGTAACTTCAGATTGAACAAGTGAGCAAACAAGATCGATATCGTGAACCATGAGATCAAGAACAACACCGGTATCGGAGGATCGCCCTGAAAAGCCACCTAGGCGTTCAGCACGAATGTAGCGGGGCTTCATGGGAAGATCGCAAAGGGCTTCATACGCAGGGTTAAAGCGCTCGACATGGCCCACTTGAATCGTGGTATTTTTGCTTTTTGCAAGTTCGCACAGTTGATACGCTTTTTCAGGTTCTATGGTAATGGGCTTCTCGATGAGCAATGCTTTACCTTGTTCAAGAAAATCACGGGCTACATCAAAATGAAATCGAGTAGGAACTACAATAATTGCAGCATCCACCTTGGGTAGCAATTCATGATGCGAAGTGTAAGGGGTGGTGGAATAGCGCATTGCGATGTTTTCGGCTTGCTGCCTAGAAGCATCAACTACGCCAACAAGTTGCACGCCTTTAAGCGAGGAAAGAATTCTGGCATGCTGCTGGCCCAGGTGCCCGACCCCGATAACACCGATTTTCAAATCTGGCATAATACCCTTTCAATAAGGAAACCCTTAAGCTGCTCTGAGCATAGTAGGTTGCATGCTCATTTTTAATTTTTGCGATAGAGTACGAGCTAATTCCACATTCAAAGGATGACCTGATCTATAGGCAACCACATGCCCACATAGATCAACACCCAGTAATGCAAGATCTCCGAGCATATCCAGCACCTTGTGCCTGGCGGGCTCGTTGGCAAAGCGAAGCGGATTATCAATAGGGCCTTTCGGGCCAAATATAATAAGGTCTTGAGCGGTAGTCCTTGAACCAATCCCTTGGCTTTTAAGCATTTCAGCTTCTTCTTCAAGAATAAAAGTTCTGCAACGAGAGATTTCTCTCGAGAAGAGAGCTGGTTCGATATTTTGTGTGTGCACTTGTTTTTGAATCGGAGATTGATTGCCGTAATCCAAAAAGTAAGTCATCTTTAAACCGGTGCCTTCACATGGGTGAAGCGCAAGGGTCGAGCCGTTTGATTCAACAATAACCGGGCTTTCCACACCATAAATCATTTTCTTCGAGTTCTGTGGAACACTACCCGCTTTTTTCAAAGCATCAACAAATTCACCTGCAGAACCATCCAAGCCGGGCGGTTCCCCTGCATTCAGTTCCACAATACAATTATCAATTCTTAATCCACTAAGTGCAGCAAGTACATGTTCAACCAAGGTGACCTGAAAAGGTTTTTGCCCAAGAGTCGTTCGCCTGTTGGTTCCTGTCACATTCGAAACATGAGCAGGAATAAAAGTTTTGGGAGAAAGATCAGTGCGATGAAACACTATCCCTGTGTTTTCTGCTGCTGGGCAGAAGCGTAGCGTTACAAACGAACCAGTAATAAAGCCGATGCCTTCCACTTCTACTGGTTTCGCCAATGTTCTTTCTTGGCGTGATGAAATCGGTATCACGAGTAGGCCATCCTTGACTAATAAAAGAAAAGTAAACCCGGCAAAATCCATTCTGCCGGGCTCTTAACACTTCCTACTTGGGAGTCGTTGCGGAGGTTGGCGTGATAGCCGAGCCTGCAGGAACTGCTGGTGGTGCAACCCTGCTATAAGCTTGGTTCAATGCGTTAACCACATCTGCACTGATATCAATACCAGGTGCAAAATAGATTGGCATACAAGCGCCTGCCTGCATCTTGCGGACAATATTGCCTGCGCTCCAATATTCTGCAGAAGTCGTAGGGTCGTTGTAATGAAGAACCATGTCGTAGCCATGAGCTACTGCAACGCGTTGTGCAGCTTCTTGAACTTCACGATAAATCAAAACAACTTGTTCATCTTGCTTCTTGCCGATAAGGGCTTGAGCTTCGTTGGAAAGATCTTCGAGTTCGCGTTTGAGAACGCGCATTTGCTTTTCGATTGTTTCGCGCATTTCAGGTTTCATCTGGCCTTCTTTGTTCAAGGCTTCCAACTGAGTCGTCTTGGCTTTGGTCTTCACTTGCAAAGGAGTGAACACTTCTTTCATTTCATTATTGAGCGCAACAGCCTTCTGATAATTTTTAACAACATGATGAAGGTTTAACAGAGCGATGCGTGAGCGTTGTTCCGTTCCTTGAATTGGAACCTTTGCAGGTGCAGTTTGAGCACGCAGCAAATTGGTACCAAAGTAAACAACCATAGCGAGGGTGGTACATCCAGCAAACCATGCCAGTTTCTTATTCACAGTAATTTCTCCTGAATCCGGGATTGTTAAAGACTTAATGGAAGCCGCATCCATGCGATTTCGGAGTAAAGGTCATGTCTTTAAAAATCACCTGAAAAATCAATACATTCCAAGGCTTCTACCTAAGTGAAATCATAGGGTCAAGGCGAAGTCTGAAATAGATCGTCAAAACACACTCTGTCTTGCCTGTTTTCCCAAGTTTGTTGTACTATGTCGAATATTAGGAACATACGTTCCTCAAAAAGGTAATCTCCAAGGAGGGAGAATGCGCCAGCTAATGCCTGCTTTCTGCCTGCTTATCGTGATATTGGGCTGTTCATCCGGCCCCGTTGTGCCCACTTCCATTCAAGGCAGAATCTTGTTTCAAAAACAACCTCTAAGAGGCGGAACAGTTGTTTTTACCCCAGATATGGATCGCGGTTCGGTAGGCCCGATGGCAGCAGGCGAAATCTTTTCAGATGGCACCTATACTGTCTTACCTCAACCAGGAAAAGACTCGATTTATGCGGGCTGGTACAAAGTTTCCTTTGCCTCGCAGGGGCTTCCACCTAAGTATTCTGATCCCAATCTTTCCGGGCAGGTGAAACAAATTCTTTCAGGCCAAATCAACAAGATTGATTTCAATCTGGAGTAGAAGACTATGAACCAATTTCTTCATGGGGTAACCCAAGCCGTTGCCCAAACCTTCACCCTGCCTGATACCATGCTGGAAATAGGAGCATATCAAGTACAGGGGCAGGAATATTATTCGAATCTACGGGCAATTTTCCCCCATCACGAATACCAAGGCCTTGATATGCGCAAAGGCCCAGGGGTCGATATCCTTGGCAATGTTGAAGATCTTCCCATGGAAGATAATTCCGTAGGCACCGTGATCGCCCTAAATCTTTTCGAACATGTACGCTGTTTCTGGAAGGGGTTTGATGAAGTTTACAGAGTGCTCAGGCCGGGGGGCGCCTTCTTTGTTTCGTGTCCGTTCTTCCTGCATCGTCATTCCTATCCCAATGATTACTGGCGTTTTACCCCCGATGCATTTGCTTATCTGCTTGAAAAATACCCACAAAAACTAATTGGGTTTCAAGGCCCCGCCAACAAACCATCGCAAGTTTGGGCCGTGGCATTCAAAGATCCTGCTCCCATCATCACGCCCGAATTACATCAGAAATTTCAATCAGCAATGCGAATCTACGCACATCAACCTGTTTCTAAATGGAGAAGATTGCGCTACTCTTTAGGCAGAATGATTTGTGGCAGAAGCCCTTTTGCAACATTTTTAGATATGAACAATTGGGAAACCACCGTCATTGGTTCAAGCGAAAAAAACATTCCAATACCCACCACCACTCCAAAGGCCAACTTAACTCAAGCGCCTTAGAAACAGAACTTTCCTGTGTTTGGTTTAAACTTTGAGCTATTCTTGTCAGAAGGGGTTTCTCCAACCTGACGAAGATTCAAATTTTTTAAAGGGTATTGATTACTGTGTTGACTATAAAATAAGGGGAAGCTAGAATTATTTAGTGACTGAAAGTAATACCTATCATTTATTATTGTGTCGGACATTTCCTATGAAATTTAAAAAAGGGTTCACCCTGATTGAGTTGCTGGTCGTAATTGCTATTATTGCCATTTTAATTGGATTGTTATTGCCCGCAGTGCAAAAAGTAAGAGAAGCTGCTTCGCGCATGAAATGCCAGAATAACATCAAGCAGCTCTGCTTAGCACTACATAATATCAGCAATACTTATGGGGTTCTTCCTCCTCCTGGTGCAGGGAATGCTTCTGGATCTGGTTGGAATTCCGTTGTTTCGATAACTGGGCCCTTCAAAAACCAGACCCCAGGTTTCTTTCAATTATTCCCCTACATTGAACAGTCCTCTATTTACGATTCTGTAATATCGCAAGGAGGGAATGTTTCAACACCAACAGCTTACCAAGGGACCAAAATTCAAATGTTCCGTTGCCCCACTGATAGTAGTGGTTCTGGCAACAGTGGGCTTGGAAATCCCGCAGGGCCAGATGGCACCTTTGCCATTTCAAACTATGCTTGGAATTATCTAGCCCTAGGAGACCCTGCCTCTAATAAGCAGGAAGGTTCCGCTGTTTTGTCAAAATCTTTCCCTGATGGGCTTTCTCAAACTGTTTTCTTTGGTGAACGTTACGCTTGGTACGGTAGTGGGAACTCTGGGGGCGGGCCACTTTCCAGCCTTTGGTTTAATTCAGAAAACCGTTGGATGGCTCAGATCTGCAGTGCGGCCTATGCTGGTGGAACCGGATATGCTGCATGCCCAATTTTCCAAGTTCAGCCCTCGGTTGCAACAGCTTCCAATGCTGGTGGGGGTGGCAATTCTCCTCATGTCGGAGGAACTACCGTTGGCTTGGGAGATGGCGCAGTACGCAATATTTCAATCAATATTTCTCCAGCTATTTGGGCTAATATCTGTGACCCACGCGATGGTGTTCCTACAACAGATTTCTAACAACAACAGTTTTACCTACATATACATATGCTTGATAAAGGCTTACGGTTATGGTTCAATTTTCTATGCAGCGCTTTTCTTTAACTCTTATTTTCTTATTTCTGCTCATTGGCTGTTCAAATGGCCGAAAAGGTGACAATGCAATTGTTATAGGCTCGGTCACCCTTGATGGTACAGCGGTTGCAGATGCTCAGGTTCGTTTCCTTTCCAAAGATAACAAACCAGAACTTGGAACCGCCCAAGCCAAGACGAATGCTAATGGGGAATTTATCATTAAGCCTGATGATAAAGATAATAACTGGCTAATGCCGGGGAAGTTCATGGTCCTTATTTCCAAAATCCCTCCGATTCAGGCCAACGCAATGGGCGCCGCTGAAGTAAACCTTTTACCCCCTCAATACAGCCTTCAAGCTAAGACTCCGCTTGTTGCAGAACTAAAGAACGGTGAAAACAAACTGCCTCCATTTGAATTAGTCGACAAGAAAAAGTAACGGTGATTGCTTAGGGCGATGATGCTTCAGCTTTTTCCCAAATTTCACTTCCAATAGCCTTTCCCGTCATTCAAAATAAGCCTATTCCTTCACCCTCGGAGAACTCCATGCTAAAGCACACTCTTGCATCTCTTGTTTTCATTTTAGTTTTAACATCTAGCACAATTGCTTCCGAGCTTCGCATCTTTTTTGTTGATGTCGAAGGTGGCGCAGCAACGCTTATCATCACTCCTGCAGGGGAATCCCTTCTCATCGATTGTGGCAATCCAGGCAAACGCGATGCGGAGCGTATCCACAAAGTTGCTACCGAAAAAGCAGGCCTCAAAGCCATCGATCATCTTTTCATCACTCATTGGCATCTTGACCACTACGGCGGTGCAGAACGCTTGCGTGCGCTGATGCCTATTCACCATTTCTGGGATCGTGGCATTCCTGAATCTTTTCCTGAAGATGCGAAGAATTTCCCGATGCTCATTGAGGCATATAAAGCTGTAGGTGGTGATAAATCTAAAACTTTAAAAGCTGGTGACGAAGTTCCTCTTAAACAATTAGAAGGTGCTCCGAATGTAAAATTAAGTATTTTGAGTGCCAGCGGTCAAGTAGTGAAAGATAAGCCAGGCGCTCCTGAAAATCCGATAGCAAAGCAGCATCAGCCCCGTCCAGAAGATCGCTCTGATAACGCCAAGAGTTTAGGATTCTTACTACAGTTTGGCGATTGGAAGTTCCTAGATCTGGGTGACCTTACTTGGAATGTCGAATACAAGCTGGTTCATCCTACAGACAAGATCGGCAAAATCGATGTATATCAAACGACTCATCATGGATTGGAGATAAGCAATAACCCGGTGGTTATCAACACGGTTGAGCCCAGGGTTGCGATTTTCAACAACGGCTCCAAGAAGGGCTGCCATCCGCAGGTTACGGGAACGCTTAGGCGTGTACCGGGATTGGAAGCAATTTTTCAGGTCCATCGTAATGTAAATGCGGGCCCAGGGGAAAACACTGAACCCAGCTTTATAGCAAATGAAGGCGAAGATTGCTCTGCGGAAACAGTTGTAGTACGAGTTGGAAAAGATGCAAAAACCTACAGCGTGCAAGCTGGCAAGAACAAAGCCAAGGACTTTAAAACGCGTTAAAAGGTAATTAGCAAAGCGACAATAATTAACCATGCAAACAACATTGCAACTGGGAGGTTTAAGTCGAACGGATAAAATGGAGCTATAAAAGTCTTGACTTGCGCTATAAATAGCTCTAATTTATCTAAATTGAGATTTTATAATTTAATTTGATAGCGAGGTTTTAATGCCCAGTTTAAACCAGCGCAAAGGATTTACGCTAATAGAGCTTTTAGTAGTAATTGCAATCATTGCAATTTTAGTTGGCTTATTGTTGCCTGCAGTGCAAAAAACACGCGAAGCCGCAAATCGGATGAGCTGCCAGAATAATCTTAAACAACTGGCCTTGGCTGTTTATAATTACGAAACTTCAAATGAAATGATGCCCCGGTATCATGACCCAGACCCCCAACGCAGCAGCTGGATGATTCAACTTCTTCCATATGTTGAGCAGGAAAATCTATATCGTCTTTTTGGAAGACCAGCAACACCAGCGACAGGAAAAGTCATTCCAGGAGTTCCTGGTAGCTGGGATCCACCCGGAACAACTTGGGTACAGACAGACCCAGGCTCGCCGGGCGTAAAAAGAGAAGTTGTTTATAACGGAATTAAAGGGACCATAACAGAAGGTTATGTCGCACCCTCTGGCGAATATAATCCAAAAGATGCTAAATGGACTTACTGACTACCCGAAACTTATGACCCGGTCGGGTCAGGACCAAAAAATGCAGGCTCTTGGGACATGGCCGAGGCCCAAATAACATTACCCATTCTTCGCTGTAGATCAGATCCATCTGCACCTATTGATTATAAATATAATGGCTGGACAGTTACCAACTATCAAGCCAATTGGAATGTTTGGGGCGATAGCAATGGCGATGGCAGTACCAACGAAGATTATGGTGGCACGGGTAAAGATGCACCTGCTCAAAAGTTTTTAAGCATCAGAGACGGGTTATCTAATTCAATCCTGTTTGCAGAAGGTTATGCCAATTGCGATTCCATGGGGCGCACAGCCTTTTATTCTTGGGCTGTTGAACCCTATTATGGTCAAACTTTAGGCTTAACTTACTTTGTTGATGCAAATGATCTTTTTATTGTCAGAGAAAACCGAGGTGTACCTGCAAATGTTCTTCCCAACGGTATGCCTAATACTTATATGTTTCAGGTAAAACCAATGGCTAGGCCCTACAGTCAGTGCCCTGCGGGAACCGAATGCTGCACCATGCTATATTCCCAAACAGGACACGATGTAATGCCGGTCGCCATGGCAGATGGTAGTATTCGTTCCATGACAAAAAATATAAGTCAAAAAACCTGGAATTACCTAATGCAACCCAGAGATGGTCAAGTCATTAATAACCAAGACTAGAAAACATTCACAAATTTTAGTTTGGCCATGGTTGAGATAGTATGATGAAAATTCCAGATGAAAAGTTCAGTGATTATATCATCGCCAAGGAAGGGCAAAAACCTTTAATCGTAAAACCACAGGCATTAAAAAAGCTTGCCAAGGATAGGAATCTTTTGGGAGATGATCTGGTTTTTTGTGATCTTCAAAAGGTATGGAAAAAAGCAAGGAATGTTCAAGGCCTTCGCACCCTGTTTGCGAAACTAGAATCTAATCTTAACAATTCAGTCTCTAATCCAGAAGTTGAGGAAGCGTTCGATCTCATCGGGGAGATAGAGCGCGAAAATTTATCTAATCAACCACTCGGTTCCAATAAGACAATTCCCAATCTATTGGTCCCTATAGAAAGTGAACCAGAACTACCGGATAATAATGGACTTGATACCCAGCAACCAACTTCTTTACAAAATGCAATCAAGCATTTACAAAATAAATCAAATGAAGATGACCAGTTGGAAGAAGAAGAAGCTTCCTTCTATTCCAAATACTGCAAGCCTAAATACATGGCTTATGTTGGAATATTCGTGGCCTTTTATGTAAGCGGTTATTACATATTTTTTTCAACTTCTTATTCATTACCTGAAAACAAAGAAGTAATTCATGGCAAAGTCATGCTGGATAATAAGCCACTTGTTTCTGGTGCAGTAATAGCCACGGTTAATGATAAAGAAATAAGCGGAGCAATAGGGCCTACCGGAAACTATAGTATTCAAAATCCTCCCAAAGGAGATATTAATTTTCGTATCGTTTCTTTCGTGACCCCGACAAAGGGACCTTTAAAATCTAAAAATATTTCTGTAATCCCGCCAGTTTATAATAAGTTGGGAAGAGAGTTGTCACTCAATTACAACGGGGGTATCAAGGTTTTCGATATCAACCTCAAACTGCCCGTCCCCCCACCAAATAAATAACTTGCTTCTGTGCCTCACAATCACATCTTAAAATCACAGGTTATAATCAGAAAATAGGTTACGATCGTTAAGCTTTACGCCTTTTACCAATTAGATAAACCATTAAAAATTGCTCCTAATCAGGGTTTCCGCCACCTTGATGCTATAATTATGATTGAGGGGAGAGTTCCTTAAGAAGTACCTACCATGAATGAACCAGAAAAAAAATTCAATGGCTACATCATCGCCAAGGAGGGGTATAAACCCTTAATTGTCTCTGGTGAAGCATTAAAAAGGCTGGCGAAGAAAGGTAAACTTCGATCAGATGATCTGGTATTTTGCGACTTTCAAAAAGTATGGAAAAAGGCCAGGCATGTGAAAGGGCTGCGCACTTTTTTTTCAAAACGCAATCCGAAATTTAAAGGCACTATCTCTGAACCCGACCTTCACCAGGATGAAAAAGATTACGATGTAATTGCCGCAATCGAGCAGGAAAATCTATCCTGTTTGCATATGGTTTCTGCCCAAAGTGCGAATGATGGCGTCCAGAATAATTTTTCAAACCCCGATATCCACAATTTTACCGAAGACGAATCTCTTCAAGATGCAGTGGAATACTTGAGAAATGGGGCTCCCTCGGATGATGCTTTTGTTTCGGATTCTTGGTCAGGCCTTTTCAATCCTGTGGTTATTCTTGGAGTTCTGGTCCTGCTAGCCTTGGGTATCCTAGGCTATTACTTTTTCTTTATAAACCCTGCCCAAATTAGTTCATAAGCCAAAAAACCATGTTGGACACTTACCAACCGTTAGCTTTATGCAAATAAAACAGCTAAAAAACAGGTAATAAAGGGGTTTGTTCTGTTTATTCGTTCTTACTTAACTTCTTTTTTGCCGATTTATTATCTGGGCAAGCTATTGGATATTGAACTATTTAGAAAATTACTTTAAATTTATACAAATAACCTTCCTGCAAGAATGCAGCTAATTTGCCAACCGTGGTTTGCCCAGAATGATTGGCCCCCGCTAAGTTCCAACCCGTAGGACTTCATGCAAAGTCTCTTTGGGAAGTACCATATAAACTTGGTTTTCCCATTCATTTTTTGTGGTTTATTGATTCTGGAATATACCAGTGTAGCAGAAACCGTACGCACCTCCCCTTCCTATCAGGGATTGATCAGACCAAAAATTCCAACAGAAACAATCTCGTACTCCAATCCCATTGATGCCTTCTGGAAAGCCTCGCTCAATAGGGTGGGGATCACGCCAGCCCAAGAAGCAAACAAGCCAACCTTGTTACGCAGATTGCATATGGATATGACGGGCTTGCCCCCCAATGCGGAAGATCTGGAAAAATTTTTAAATGATGGTTCACCTGATGCTTACGAAAAAGTGGTCGAGAAATTATTGGCATCGCCTGCATTTGGCGAGCATTGGGGCCAGCAATGGTTAGATCTTGTAAGGTATAGCGATTCTGAAGGTTTTAAAATCGATCGCATCAGACCTGATGCATGGAAATTTCGCAACTGGGTGATTCAGTCTTTTAACGATGATCTTCCTTACGATAAGTTTATCTCCTGGCAAATCGCAGGTGACGAGCTGGCTCCTGAAAACAAAGCGGCACGCATAGCCACCGGTTTTTTAAGGCTTGCCCCCGAAGAATCCAACGGAGCGGATTATACTCAGATTCGCCAAGATATTTTAAACGATGTTACCGATGTTACCGCACAGGCTTTTCTGGGCTTAACTATGGGTTGCGCCCGATGTCATAACCATAAATTTGATCCTATTCGTCAAGAAGAATATTTTCAGTTCCAAGCATTCTTCAGCGGTATAATTTATCCGGATGCTATCCCACTAAGTTCCATTTCACTTACACCACGCCAAAAGAGCATGGAAGAAAAAGCTCTGTCCATGCGTAAAGATCTTGCGCAAATGATGCAGGATCATGAAAAAGATTTGTTTGAAGAAATCGTTGTTGCATTAGATCCGCAAACTCAAATAGCATTAAAAACTCCACCAGAAAAACGCACCGTTACCCAATCTCAGTTGGCAACTCTGGCAAGTAAGCAAATCGATCGAAGAAAAACAAAGCTTTACCGAAGGTTAAAACCCGAACAACGAACTATTTACGACAAAACATTTGAGAACCTTGCAAACCTTGCAAAAGAACTACCCATCCAAGAAGCCTATATGGGGGTTTCGGAAAAATATGCGAATCCACCTGCAACATTCCGTTTAGCACAAGGCGATGTACGAAAACCCAAAGAAGAAGTGCAACCAGGATTTCCCTCATGGATCGAAAAAGAACAGCCTCATATAACCGCATTATCGAACAGTTCGGGTAGAAGAACTGCCCTTGCAAAATGGCTTACCCAGCCTGATCACCCACTTACCAGCAGAGTGATTGTCAACCGCATTTGGCAGGGATATTTTGGTGCAGGGTTGGTTGCAAACCCCAGCGATTTTGGCAAAGCCAGCGAACCTTACCACCAACCCGAAATCCTTGATTGGCTCGCCTCCGATCTTGTCCGTAATCAATACAGCCTTAAATCCATTCACCGCCTGATCGTCAACAGCAGCCCCTACAAGCTTGCCAGCAGAATTACCGACCAAGAACTTTTAAAGAAAGGTAACCAGATTGATCCGGAAAATAATCTGGTATGGCATGCAGAAGTCCGCAGGCTTTCCGCAGAGCAAGTTCGCGATGCCATCCTTCACGCCTCGGGCGATTTGAATTCCGGTATGCACGAAGGTGTAGTGCGTTTTGCTTTACCTGCATCACTCGCTAACAGTCGTTATGCCTGGACAAAAGATGAAGCACAAGCGGCAGCAAAAAAACGCTCCATCTATTTAATTCAAAGGCGCAACATGCCCAATCCATCGCTTGAAGCTTTCGATTTTCCCGATCGAAATCTTAGCTGCTCAAACCGCAATGACACAGTAACTGCGGTACAAGCATTGGCCCTCCTGAACGATCCTGAAATTATTGATCATGCCCAAAACTTAGCTGCAAACATCATGCAGAAAGCAGGCAATAACACCCATCAGCAAATTCAAGCTGGATTTCTAGCAATCCTCAAAAGATCTCCCGACTCTAAAGAATTAGAACAGTCCAGAGTTTTTATCGAAGTAACTTCTGCTGCAGTTGATCCCCTTGAAAGGCTCGCGGATCTCCTTCACGCTTTGTTGAATACAAGCGAATTTTTGGAGCTGGAATGATTCCTCAATCACGCAGGCAATTTATTCAAACCATGGGTAATGGCTTTGGCTCCATCGCTCTTGGTTCTATGCTGGCACGCGATGCAAACGCTTCCAACCTTTCTGATGATCCGCTTCGCCATCACCCTTCCAAAGTGCGTAGCATCGTTTGGTTTTTTCTCGATGGTGGACCAAGCCATATCGATCTGTTAGATCCAAAACCTGCCCTACAAAAACTCGCTGGTGCTCCCCTACCACCAAGCTTTGCCAAGCCACAAACCGCCATGGGTGTCACTGCTAACACCCCTCTCCTGGCTTCTAAACGAACTTTCAAAAAGCATGGGAAATCAGGCATCCCACTTAGCGACTGGCTGCCTAATCTTGCGCGCCATGCCGATGATATCGCAGTATTACGCTCTTGCGTCGGCGAAGGATTGACCCACGTCGCAGGTGTTTCACATATGAACACTTGCAGCCAGCTACCGGGAAGGCCTTCACTAGGTGCTTGGTCGGTTTATGGTTTGGGTAATGATTGCGAAAACCTACCATCTTTCGTAGTTCTTTCCGACCGCAGAGGTGATGTACCCGGTGGCAGTCGCAACTGGGGTAGTGGCTTTATTCCAGCAACCTATCAGGGAACTCGATTTCTCGAAGGCCCTGAGCCAGTGCTCTTTCACGCTCCGCCGCCTCAAATCACTCCCCTTAGACAACGCAGAAAACTTGACTATTTGAACTGGTTGAACGAAAGACACAAAAACCAATCCACACCAACGGATAGGCTTGATGCTCGCATTGCCAGTTACGAACTCGCCTGGAAAATGCAAACCAGCATTCCCGAAGTGAGCAATCTTTCTAATGAAACCCGCGAAACTCTCAACCTTTATGGCATCGAAAACGAAACCACCAAAGCTGCTGCTCGTGCTTGCCTGATGGCAAGAAGGCTTGTCGAGCGGGGCGTGCGATTCATTCAAGTTTATCTGGGTAGTGGCAGCGCTTGGGATGCCCACACCGATCTCGAAGGTAATCATTCAAATCTTTGCAAAGAAACCGATCAACCTATAGCTGCATTTCTCAGCGATTTAAAACGCAGAGGTTTGCTAGAAGAAACTTTAGTTATATGGGGTGGTGAGTTTGGCCGTACACCCATGAGCGAAAGTGGCGATGGCCGTGATCACAACCCATGGGGATTCTCGATGTGGTTTGCAGGAGGCGGAGTTAAAGCAGGCTCTATTGTAGGTAGCACTGATGATATCGGGCTTTATGCAGTTGATCGCCCAGCCCCCATCAAGGATATTCATGCCACAATTCTGCGAATTGCAGGCTTGGAAAATGATTTGCTTACTTACAAACATAACGGCAGAGATGAACGAGCAACCGTTACTGATGCAACCGTGATCGACGAATTACTAGCCTGATAAAACATTTCTTGCATTGAGCAGCGGGATGTTATCCGCCGCTCAATAGATTAGGGTTCTTCTTTTTCTTGGCTGACCGCCGTTGACTCTTCTGGCTCTGATTAGCTTCTTAGAGTTTTCCTTCTACGCCCAATTGATGGAAGTAGTGTTCGACTTTATCTTGGTTTTTTAAAAGCCAATCGATGCTTGGTTCGCCCAGAATGGCTTTACGAATAACCTTGGTGGTAGCTTCACGATGAACCGCAAACAAAGCCTTATGATCGATTTTGTTCGCAGGCACTTTAAGAATATTAGGATCAAGCCAAACCGAGTAAATGATGCCTAGCTCCTCAGCTTTTTTCTTGGGGATGATCCCTTCACGCACTGCATCGAGTACGCCATGAGCGATGGCAGCTTGAACGGTGCCCATTAAAATATTGGTGTAGCGGGCATCATTTACGGTGACTTTGCTTACCATGATGGTTGCTGGTTTCACTTGAACATCGCTGTTGAGAATCGCAAAAACCTTGGTGTGACCCTTGATCTGGTTGCCTAGGAGATTTGCGAAAGCGATACCCACAGGGCCATCCATTTCGCCTATCACGATTTCTGGTTCTGCGCAGAGATAATCGAGATCGCCTTCAACTAGGGCTTCGCCTGTGCGCAAGACGATTCTTTTGGAAGAGGGTTTTTTAGCAGCCATGATTCTTATCTCCAAGTTATTGATTGTCAGATCATATAATTGGGTGTTTTATGGCAGTTTGCAAGTGAAACAAGTAAGTTGTTGCAAAAATAGTTGGAGCAATTATTTTTGGGCTGTTGCAGGAATCGGAATCAATCGCTTCTTAGCATATTTGAAAGCGACACATCTACTTGATCGTTTTTGATGATTATGGATTTAGCTTATTCAAGTGGGAGTATTGGTAGAGGGCGCACTCGAATCCGACCTGGCTCAATCGCAACAACCGCACCTTGTAAAAGATCCTGTTCAATACTTTGAAAATTTACCAACAATAAATTTACTTGTTGTTGAGGTAGTCTAGGTGTTGCGCCTCGAAATAAAAGCACAGAAGGTTTCGTTTCCTTCCGCAAAGCTAGCAAAGTTCCAAAGTCTGTATCGGCAGAAACTACTATCCGATCTTCCAAAGCAGCACGCTCTAAAATGGCTGCATCGCTTCTGCTCGACATTCCATATTCACGAACATGCACCGCATCATGACCAGCCATTATTAATCCCTGAGCCACCGCAGGCGATAGGGCGTTATCGATAAGGAATTTCATGCCACGCCAACAATAGGTAGTTCCCGTTCGCGCAAGGCGGCAGCAGCAAAGCTAAGCGCTTCGCGAATATCCCCTAGTTCTAAATCGGGATATGCGGTTAAAATTGCTGTATCGCTCATACCTTGAGCTACCATTTCCACAACCGTGGCAACTGGAATTCTAAGTCCCCGCACACAAGGTACGCCATTCATTTGATTCGAATCGACCGTAATCCGAGTGATCTTCATTTCAAATCTCCTGAAAAACGAATTCACTTCATTTTCATCCAACAATCTATCATACTTCAAAATGTTTCCGTTTGCTTAAATTGCTTCTTATTCGTTCTTTTATTCCAGTTTGCAAGTGAAACAAGTTAGTTGTTGCAAAAATAGTTGGAGCAATTATTTTTGGGCTGTTGCAGCGATACTCACGGGTTGGCCCGGCGAAAGGGTTGCGACATTGGCGCTGATAAATTCATCCTTGGTGTCGATGGGTTTCCAATCCGAGGTTGATCCTGCTTCGTGGGTGCCCAGTAACTCAACCCATTCTCCCTCGACTCTTCCAATTTTTAGATCAACTTTTTGTGCTTTGCCATCAACTATTTTAAAACCAAATGCCCCATCGGGAGATCTAACGATGGCGCTCAAGGGCAATACAAAAGCCTCTGCAAGTACAGCTTTGATGCGGATGGATGCATACATGCCTGGGCGAAGAATTCCCTCGGGGTTGGGTAGATCGATTTCCGCCCTCAGGTTTCTGCTTGATGAATCCAGGGCCCATGAGATGCGCGACACCTTGCATGAAAACTCTTTTCCGGGCAGTGCATGAAAAGTGACTAATGCATTTTCACCTGGGTTCACATAGGCATTTTCAATTTCGGGAACATCAACCACAACACGGACGGGATCAATCTGGCTGATGATAAAAAGGGGTTCGGTGTTTGGGGAGCTGTTATCTTGAACGAGTTTCCCTGGATCAACAGATCGCTTGGTTACTACGCCATCGAAGGGGGCGTAAATAGTGGTATATGCTGCAAGTGCTTCTGCTTTTCGCAGTTCTGCTTTTGTAACATCTAATCTTGATTCAGCAGATAGGATTGCAATTCTTGCCTTGGCTGCCTCTGCCTTCGATTTGGCAACTGTAGCTTCAGCGTGTTTGACCTTTGCCATGATTTCATCTTTGGTTGATTCTGCAGCTTTGACGAGGTTTAAAACTTCATCGCGTGTTTGTTCATCGAGTACTTTGGATTGCACAAGTGCGGAGACGCGTTTGTTTTCGGAGTGCCATCGATCGTAGGAGGCTTGAGCCCTTTGGATACCTGCCTTTGCTTCAACAAGGCCTGCCTCGGTTGATAAAAGAAAAGCATCCGCTACCTCAGCTTGCTTTTTCTCAAGATCAACCCCAACCTTGGCGAAATCCATCAGAGCCTTCTTATGCTGTACTTCCTCGACAATTTCAGGAACATCGACAACCAATAGTTTTGAACCTTGCTTGACGAGTTTGCCCCCTGTTTCATAAACCGGCCCTTTAACTTTGGCGCCAATGTCCACCATTACCAATGCTGCATACCCAACCACCTTTGCATGAATCATGGCTTCTTCGTTAGCTCGCAAGGTTCCAGGCTGGCTGATGGTATGTACTAGTTTTTGCTTCACCGGAGTGACTAGCTTCACTTCAACCTGCTTCATTCCTGCTGTTTTTTCATCTTTGATTGCAACTGGTTTATCTGCACAACCATTGGCGACAAGATAAATAAGGCCCATTGTCAGGAAGGAAAGGTTTACTTTTTTAAACATCGTTAGTCTCTTTATTGAGATTTTTATTTTCAGGTACGAGCGAAACCTTGAAGCTGCAGGAGTTAGGGAAAAGAATAGCAAATGCAGGTGCTAGCATTAAAAGAGATGCAAACAATCCGCCTGCGATGCCACCCAAAACCGCACGGGCCAGTGCTGCGCTTTGCTCGCCTCCGCTGGTATTACCCAGTGCCATCGGTATCATGCCTGCTATCATTGCCAAGCCTGTCATTAAGATTGCGCGAAAGCGTTGGGTTGCAGCAAGTGTTGCAGCTTCATAACCAGAATGCGCGCCTTCGATCATTGCTTTCTGGGCGAAGCTGACAAGAAGGATGGCATTTGCGGTGGCGACGCCAATTGCCATGATGCTTCCCATGAACGATTGTAAATTAAGCGTGGTGTTGGTGAGTTTCAAGGTGATTGCAATGCCAGCAAGAACGAAGGGCAAAGCCAGCATGGGGATTAAAGCAAGCCTGATTGATTGGAAATAAGCGAGCAGGATGAGGAAGATCGCAACCATAGAAACGATGAGGCCTAGGGATAACCCAGAGAATAATTCCTTTAGGATAGAGATTTGTCCACGGACATCAACTTGAACTCCTGTGGGCGGTGTGCCTGCTTCTGCTAGTGCCCTATCGAGTAATTTTGAAGCATTGCCTAAATCTGTACCTACAACATTAGCGGTGATGCTGACCAACCTGCGCATATTGTATCGATCTATTTCCCCCGGCATGGTTCCCGCTTTTACTTGCGCAACATCTCTTATCAGCCTTTGCTCAGTGCCTTTTTGGCTTATGGGAATGGTTTCGATTTCTGTGGTTGAGTTCATGATGGCTTGGGGGATTTCAACTTGGACTTGGTATCCGATACCGTTGGCGGGATCGCGCCAGTAGTTGGGTGTGGTGAACCTTGAAGATGAAGTTGCAGCCACCAGAGATTTAGAAACATCATCAGCATGCACGCCTGAAAGGGCAGCTCGTTCGCGATCGATTTTAACATCTACGGTGGGGTAATCGAGAGTCTGCCCGTAGCGGATATCTTTCAGAACTGCAATTTTTTCCATCGACTTCCTAATGGTTTGGGCGAAGGTCCGGTTGTCCGCCATCTTAGGTCCGCTTACCACAACTTCAACGGGTGCGGCTGCGCCGAAGCTCATGACTTCGTTAACCACATCTGCAGCTTCAAAAGAAAGTTCAATCTTTGTTTTAGCCATGTGATCCTTGCTTGTGGGGTGATGCAATTCTTTCCAGCGTTCATCAGTCCAGCTTTCGAGATATGAAACTAGCCCATTGCGGATCAACGCTTTTAGTTTTTCTCCGGAGATACTTTTGGGTTTGATAGCGATGCGCATAAGAGCTTCTTCGGGCCCACCCATCCATTGATAAACGCAATTGATGGGATAACTTGGTGGAACCAGCCCCACATATCCAAGCGAGAGGGTAAGGTTCTCTTCGCCAATCTCTTTTTTAATCCAGCGTAGGGATTCCTGAACGATGGCTTCGGTTTCTTCGATGCGTGTTCCTGCGGGTGCACGGAGTCGGAATTGAATTTGCCCGTTGTCCACAGGTGGGAAAAGATCGGTACCTGTTTGTGAACCTGCAGCCCAGAGTAAACCTATTGCAAGTGTAAGGCCCAATGGTAGGGAGATCCATCTCATGCCTGTCAGTAAGCAGATGAGTGAGCCATAAGTGGAGTTGGATTTTTCATCGGAATGAAACCGGCCTTTTGGAATGAGCCAGATGGAAAGAACTGGTACAAGGGTGCTGGAAAGAATATAGGAAGCGATCATGGCAAAGCCCACCGCAAGTGCCATGGGCAGAAACAGGGCAAGTGCGGGCCCCTTGAGAAAAGCAGCGCTGAGAAATACACTAAGAACGCAAAGCATAGCAAGGAACCTAGGCACTGCAGTATCAGCGTTACCTCGAACGACCGCTTCCGCAATGGTGCCAAAGCGGGGAATTTGTGAATGAATATTTTCAACTTCGACGGTGGCTTCATCCACTAAGATTCCCACTGCAAGGGCCAAGCCGCCAAGAGTCATCAGGTTTAGTGAATAGCCACATGCAAAAAGCGAAAGCACTGCTGCGATGAGTGCGATGGGGATGTTCAAAACCACGACGATTACGCTGCGCCAATCTCTGAGAAAAAGCAGAACCATTAATCCAGTGAGGATTGCACCTAGCAAGGCTTCGAAGGCAACGCCTTCCAAAGCTGAAACAACTAGGGGGGATTGATCAAACTCAAAGCGCACTTTAATATCTTCGGGTAGAGCAGCCTGCATCTTTGGAATATTCTCGCGGATGGCCTGCACCACGGATAGCGTGCTGGCATCCGCTCTTTTTGTTGCAAGTATGTAGACTGCTCTTTTGCCATTCACTAAGGCATATCCTGTTGCTATGTCGTTGGCATCTGCTATCGACCCTGCAACATCACGGATGAATATCTTCCTGTTCATATCAATGGGAATCGAACCTAATTCCGCAGGTTGTAGCACCATGGAGTTGACAGGTACCATGGGCATTTTTTCTTGCACCCGGATGGCACCGGATGGACTGATGGCGTTGCCATGCGATAAAGCATCAACTACATCTTCGGGTGAAAGTTTGTAGGAACGAAGTCGTTCAGGGAGAATGCTGATGACGACGGTGCGTTGGTTGCCCCCGAAAGGTGGTGGGGATGAAACTCCTGGAATGTTTGCAAACATAGGGCGCACCTTGAAGAGTGCCTGATCTTGTATCTGCCCGATGGTTTTAGTTTCACTTGAAAGAACCAGATAGCCTACAGGAACACTACCTGTGTCAAAGCGGATGATGAAAGGCGAAACGGTGCCAGGCGGCATGAATGCCCTTGATCGATTGACCTGTCCCACGGTTTCAGCGAGTGCCTGTGCCATGTCGGTACCGGGGTGGAAGTACAATTTCATCAGAGAAACACCCTGCACATTTTTCGATTCCACATGGTGGATACCACCGATGTAGAGGAAGTGGTATTCGTAGTAGTTAGCAAGCAGGCCTTCCATCTGGGCGGGATCCATGCCGCCATAGGGTTGACAAACATAAAGAACGGGAAGGTTCAAAGATGGAAAGATATCAATCTTGATGCGGGAAAGGGAAAGCAACCCTGCAAGAATAACACCAAGCACCATGACGCAAATGGTGACGGGTCTTCTGAGAGCAAAGTTAATCGGGTTCATGCATGGCTCTGAAAGAAGGCATTACGGTGGAAGAGGGATAACTCGCTCAATTGTAGCAGAAGGGTAGGTGGGTTCCACGATGGAGATTTCTTTATCCGAAGGTTTGGGTTTTAAGACAACGGAATGGTCGCCCACTTGTTGGCCTGGATGGCCCAGTGCTCGATAAAGTCTGAACTGCGCCCTGTTATGTTCTGTAATCGCTTTGTAGTAATCTCGGTAAGCTTGTTGCAGACTTTGAATGGAGACAAGAACCTCTTGAGGGCGGAAAACCAGGGTGATGGTATCACCAATTCTTCGGGTTTGACTTAGCCCCTGAGCGTTTTTATCAGCGGTATCGAGTGCATACTGCAAGCCCTCTTCGGCATCTTTGATTCTTCGGGTGGTGCGTACGGTTTGTGCATGGGCGGAAACAACATCTGCTGCAACCCTATCTTGAACTTGATAAAGTTCGAGGGCAGCTGCATTGTTCTGAGCTTGCCTTTCACGCTTGAGAGCTATGTTTCCTATACCAAAGCTTTCGAGTTCCCAGAGGACTTGAAGATCCATGGAGTTGCGCATGCCGAAGTCGGCCATGCTGCCGTTATTGCCGCCCCCGAAAAGGCCGGAAGATAGAGTACCACTTGGGTTTGTAGCTGCGCCACGAAGTAGGATGCTTGGGATGAGAGGGCGCATTTTTTCTTGTTGCAATCGGGCGAGGCTGGCTTGAACCAGAGCTTGTTGTGAAGCGAGTTCGGGTCGCAATGTTAACCCGATGGGGATAAGTTCATCGATGGTTCTTGCGGGATCGATTAAATCGATTTTTAGATGAGGTGGTTCTTGGGGGGTTACGCGTAAGCCAGATTGTAAATGCAAAACCCTTATCAGTTCCGCACTTTGAACCTGCCAGGCTTCGTAAGCGTATTCAAGATCCTGCCTTCTGCGTGCAAGTTCCGCTCTTACTCTGCTTGCTTCAGCGGGTGGCGCCAATCCTGCGCTAAGTTGGCGAGTTTTCTCTGCAAGCTCTTCAGATCTTTTCACGGTGTCGAGTGCGCTTGCAACATCGCCCCTAGCTTCCTGTACTTTGAAATAGGATTCAGCAACGGTTAATAGGCTGTCGTTGATTGCAGCTTGTTTGTCTGCTTGACGCGACTTCACAATTTGTTTTGCTGCGAGGGGTTTGTAGATAGCATCGGAAAGTGCGAAAACTGCAGTGGGCCCCAATCCCACCATAAATGCACTTTTGCTTGTGCCGAATACTTTACCTTTAATGTCTTGGATTTGGCCATCGCTTCGTAGGTAATCGGTGCCGATGTTTAGTGTTGGCAGCCATAGGGCCTTGGCACGCAATAAGTCGGCTTGGGCAGCGGTGATTCGTTCGCCTGCGATTGCGATATCAAGAGGGCGTGCGTTCGCAAGTTGCATTGCTACTGGAAGGTTGATTGGAAAAGAGGGTTCAACTTCATCCGTTTTATCAACTATTGAAAGTTTGGGAACGACCCCTTGAACGGGTGCGGGCATTTCTTGGGCTGGCACATCATCCAAGCAAATAAATACAAGAAACACCCCAACCAAGAGGGCGCTGATTCTTTGCATCAAGGAATTTTTACTGCCGTCAAAAATGGAACAATTCTCCCAGTGTATTATAACTACCTTTAATTCATCGGATTTTTGGCTGATTAGCGTTACTCCCCGAAAGGAGGTAGGGGGAAAATGGAGTTTAATGTTAAGATAGGGAAATAGAATTGCTCGTTTTTATGGTAAGAACCCTTAAAAATGTTAAATTAAGTGGTTTTATCGGAACTCAGCCCCTTGGTTTAATGTCTAATAAGTAGGTCAATCAATAACAGGAGAGAGATCATGCGCGTATTTTCTTTTGCGTTTTTCTTATTGTTCACCGGTGTTATTCTTGCAGAAGATGCCTTGGATCTTGTGAAGCAACTTAAGAACCCTGACAACGAAGAACGCCGAAAAGCAGCGCAAAAACTTTTCGAACTCAAGGAAGAGGCCAAGGTTGTTACCCCTGATATGATCGTTGCATTGAAAAGTGAAAAAGATGCGTATGTGAAACGCTTTTTAATTAAAGCACTTGGAGCTGCCAAGGCTGACCCAAAAACCGCAGTGCCAATTCTTGCAATGATGATCAAGGATGGTGATACAAAATTGGTTGAAGCAGCAATCGATAGCTTGGGAAATATGGGCTCAAAAGGGGTGGAACCTTTAATGAATTTTATCGCACCATCCAAGGCTGCAGATCCAAAAACTAAGGGTAAGGATGAGAAAAAAGGTGGTCTTAAAGTAGACCCTTCAGGAGATCTTATAGGAAAGGCTGCTCAGTCGTTGGGTGAAATTGGTGCAGATGCAAAGCCTGCGGTACCAGCCCTGATAGGTGCATTGAAAAATGCGAATGCCAGAATCGATGCTGCAAACGCATTGGGAAGCATTGGGTCGGGTGCTAAAGAGGCGATTCCAAAGTTACAAGAAATCATTGAAGATAAGAACACTAAGCGTGATAAGAATTATGCCAAGGCTGTGAATGATGCGATGAAGAAAATCCAAGGTAATGAAACCACAAAGAAGAAGAAAAAATAGTTACTTGGATTTCAGATCGAAGTTAAATTCATTCGACCCTGCTTTAAGCTCTGCTTTCAGCGGGGTTTTTTCTTTACTACTGTATGCGAGGGGCGTGATGCGAGTGGGCATTGGAACATTTCCCGGGCCTTTACCAATGCTTACTTCGTTAGCAATGATAACGACCTTATAATTGCCTGGCAAGGTTTTAGCTTCTGCCCCTATCTTATACGAACCATCTTGGTTGATCCGAGTTGTGGATACCACGACACCTTCTGCTTGATGAAACCCTATATCGCCTTTATCAAGGACAATGCCTTCAAGGGTAACTTTTCCTGAAACCGTGGATACATTTCCGCCACATCCACAAAGACCAAATGAAAAAGCAATAAAAGATAAATAAAAGAAGGCTTTCATCAATAGTATTCCTGATAAATCAAGTTTGATTAATAGTTGGGTATGACTTCGCCAATATTTTTGGTGCTAAGAGGTTTATAGACATTGGTGTAATCGATATCGTTGGTGATAAACTTGATGCTCCCATCAGCAAAGGCAAAATTTGCGCCTCCTGAATGTTTGCTACGAAAAGAGATGACATTCCACCAATCGCCTGGTGTAGAAGGCTTGGGTACATAATTAAGAGGAGCGTGGGTGCTTGCGTAATCGCCATTGGCATAAAACGCTGCGGAGTGGTAATTTTCAATAGGGGTGTCTTCCCCAATCATCATGGTGTTGCTGGTGCCATCCCGGATATGGTCCAAGGTTACAGGCCCTTGAAAACTATTGCGGAAGAAAATTCCCGGGCATGGATTACTACCATGGCAATCAGGTTCCCTACCTTGATGAATGCTAGAACCGCCCCCCATGCGGTTATCTCCCATGGAACCTTTGTAATTGGTGAGAGTTACCTTGATTGGGTCCATTTGTGCCATTTTGGTTTCAACAGGTGAACCGGGAAGTGCAGAGCCATCAGATGGGCAATAAAGGGTTTTTACAGGTGAAGCGATTGCGTTTCTGCAAGCTGGGTTGAGTAGCCCACCGCCTGCAAACATATTTCCGGATTCATAGACAATGATCTGATTGTAAACGGATTCTTGTTCCAAGTAAGGAAGGGTTCGAAATATCCAGCCAAAACCATTGTTATTGTTTACCCAGGGAGAGCTGCTCATTGGGAAAGCCTGAAAAGTGGAAATATAATTGTGCACGCCCAATGCCAATTGCTTTAGGTTATTCTGGCATTGCATCTTGGCTGCAGCTTCGCGCACCTTTTGAACGGCTGGCAGCAGAAGACCTATCAAGATTGCAATGATTGCAATCACTACTAATAACTCAATTAAGGTGAACCCCTTGTTTGTATTTTTAGAAGACGTGGCAAGCATGATATGCCTCTAAAAGATTGAATTGTAATACTTAGTCTCAAGTATATCTAAGATTAGGCAGGGCGGGCAATGAAAATCGCTGAAATTAAGGTGCCCCTTCAAATGTTGCATTAGCCTGACTGTATCGTTCATTAAACCCAGAGTGTTTCAGTTATCGGTGGCGAAATGTGTAATTCTGCGATTTTTAATGACTGGAGTGCGAAACTGATTTTTTATTACGTGTGATAATTCTCAAAGAAAAGCTGTACAAAATCTAAAATGTTTACTCTAATTAATTAAGACCAATAATTGAAAGTGGAAATCTTAAAAGTTAAGAAAGAGTATTACTATGCAGCGAGCATATATTAGGTTGCTATTAGGCGTGGTTGGAATTACTGCAGGATTTGTTTTTGCACAAACCCCTAAGCAGGTTATCCCGCATGCCCAAAAATCCATGCCTAACCCAGCCTACACTCCCGAAGAAGCTATTAAGCACATGAAAGTGCCCGAAGGCTTTACGGTTGAAGTAGTTGCATGCGAACCCGACTTAGTAAACCCAGTTGCTTTTACCATTGATGAAAGAGGCCGTTTTTGGGTCGTTGAATCGCTCGAATACCCCCGCTTAGAACCAGGCAAAGGCAGAGATCGAGTTAAAATTCTAGAAGATACCAACAACGATGGCAAAATCGATAAGGTTACCATCTTTGCTGAGGGACTTAATATTCCGTCAGGAATCGCAGTGGGCCATGGTGGTGTTTGGATCGCTAACTCCCCAGATCTTCTTTTGCTTCAAGATACCGATAACGATGGCAAGGCTGATAAGAGCGAAGTTATTGTTACAGGGTTTGGCAGAGAGGATACGCATGAGCTTCCTAATTCCCTTACCTGGGGGCCAGATGGTTGGCTTTATGGGTTCAATGGTGTTTTCAATCGCAGCAAAATCAAACACCAAGGCAAAGAGCATAACTTCACTTGTGCGCTTTTTCGTATCCACCCTAAAACACGGGAGTTCGAACTTTTTGCGGAAGGTGTCAGCAACCCTTGGGGCGTTGCATTCGATAAGGAAGGTTCTGCGTTTGCAAGTGCTTGTGTGATCGATCATCTTTGGCATCTTGCTGAAAGTGGTTACTATCACAGGCAAGCTGGGGTTTACCCCCCTTTCACTTGGAAGTTGAATTCTATCGTTAAGCATAAACATCAGATGGCGGCTTATTGTGGCCTTACTTATTTTGATTCTGAAGCTTATCCGGAAGAATATCGGGAAGTGCTTTACATGGGCAACATCCATGGTGGTTGTATCAATGCTGATAAGTTAGAACGCCAAGGGTCTTCCTATTTTGCAACTCCGCGTAATGATTTGCTTACTGCTAACGATGCGTGGTTCATGCCGGTGGGTCAGAAAACTGGACCGGATGGCTGCCTTTATATTCTTGATTGGTATGATCGTTATCATTGTTATCAGGATGCACGAAGAGACCCAGCAGGTATTGATCGTGAGCGGGGCCGCATTTACCGACTTCGCTATAAGGAAACCCCGAGGGCGCCCAAGTTTGATCTTGCATCAGATTCGGATGAAGTGCTTCTCAAGCATTTGGGTAATCCAAATATTTATTTCCGAGAGAATGCGCAGAGGCTTTTGATCGAAAGGCTTACCAATGCAAAAAGCCCAGGTATCAGACCAAAAATTGAAGCGATTGTACTCGATGATAAAGCCAATCATAAGGCACGCATGCACGCACTCTGGGTGCTTGTAAGCAGTGGCCCACTTCCCGAAGTATTTCATTTGGAACTTCTTTCTAATGCGGATCCTCTTTTGCGTTCGTGGGGCATTCGCTCTGCAGGAAATACCCATCAGGTTAGTCAGGAAATTCGCACCAAGCTAAAAGGCATGGCAAACGATGTTTCAAAAGATGTGCTATTGCAACTTGCAATTGCAGCTAAGAAAATCACCGCACTTGATGCGCCCAAAGTTTTATCTGATGTGCTTGCTAATGCTGATAAAGATATGGTGATCGCCTCCATCGTTTGGCAAAATCTTCAGCCTTTGCTTGATACTTCCAATGTTGCAGAAACTTTTCTGAAGGCAGCAGAGTCCAACCCTAGTTCCCAGGCGGAAGCAGCACTTCTCGGGAAGTTTGCTGAAAGAATGCTTGCAGGTAAAGTGAATCCTGAAATCAACATTGCCCTTCTTTCCCTTCTGATAAAAGATGATCATCAAGAATCTGCAAAGCAAGTGATCCAGATGTTATCTGGGAAGTTGCAATCAGGCGACCTTAAGGGGAAGGATCTTGAAACCTTGCGCTCTGGATTAACCCCTGTTCTTGTAAAAGCTTCTTCGTGGATTGAAACGAAAATTCTTAAAGCTTCTTGGAATGATGCAGAGGCGCTTGGTGAAATTACCAAGGTGCTCGAAAATCCAAAAGCAGATGAACCTTCTCGAATCATGGCTTTTGATGCCTTGGTTGCAATCAATCCTGTGAATGCTTTGAATACTGCAAAGGTTATCATCACTAATAAAAACACTTCCATTGGGCTAAGGGGAAACCTGATTTCTGCATTGGGGAAGTTGCAAGACCCTGCAATTGCAGACATGGTAATTTCACTTTACCCTGCTCTTGATCCCAATGTTCAGCCTCGTGCAATTGAACTGCTTTCGCAGCGAAATACTTGGTCGAATAAACTTCTTGATGCAATGGCTGCCAAAAAAATCCCGACTACCGCAATGGGAACCAATCAGGCCCGAAAGATGATGGCAGACAAAGACCCTGAATTGAAAAAGAAAGTGCTCGCTGTTTGGGGTACTGTGCGCGAAGGCCGTGATCCTGCTCGCGACAGCATCCTTGCAAACATGCGGAGTCACATTGTCGCTAACCCAGGCGATCCCAAAGCGGGCAGACTTGTCTTTAATAAGGTTTGTGGCCAATGCCATAAGATGCACGGCGAAGGGCAGGAAGTGGGCCCTGATATCACTCTTAACGGTAGAGCTAATTTCGAACAGCTCCTTTCTAATGTGTTTGATCCTAGCTTGGTGATTGGCGCTGATTACCAAGCCACATCCGTAGTGACTACTAAGGGCCGATTACTTACGGGTCTTATGGTGGAAGATAGCACCACTAAAATTTCTCTTAAGGTGCAGGGTGGTAAAGTAGAAGTTATCCCCCGTGCTGAAGTTGAAGAAGTTAGCCGTAGTAAGAACAGCCTCATGCCTGAAGGTTTGGAAAAGCAGATCACCCCTAAAGAGATGGCTGATCTGTTCGGGTATCTTATTCTGGATAAGCCTCCGGAAGATCCGAAGGCTAAAAAGATCCCGGGCGCACCGTAATGTTAGTTTGATTTGTTTTATTCATTAAATAAGGAATCCTAGTTGTGCCATTGAAAATTTCCGCATTTCCCAAATGTTATCTCGATACGATTGCAGGCACTCGTGAGATGACTGTTTTTCAGTGGATTGAGATGGCGAAGAACCTCGATGCAGATGGCCTTGAGATGTACGATGGTTTTTTTACCAGCCTCGATAATGATTACATTGATAAGGTTGCCAATGCCATTCATGATGCTGGGTTTGCAATGCCCATGCTTTGTTGTTCGCCTGATTTTACTCACCCCGATGCCAATGTTCGTAAGCAGATGATTGATACGCATATCCAAAAGATTGAAGTGACCCGAAGGTTGGGCGGTAAGGGTGCGGTTTGCAGGGTTCTTAGTGGCCAGCGTTTCCCCGAGGTTTCGCGTGCGCAGGGGCTTGCTTGGGCTGCTGATTGTATTAAGGCTCTTCTTCCGGTAGCTCGTGAAAACGGCATCATTCTTGGCTTGGAAAATCATTACAAGGATGGTTTTTGGAAGTATCCCGAATTTGCTCAGAAAATGGATGTCTTCCTTGATCTTGTTAATTCCATCGAAGATAGAGAGAACTTCGGCGTGCAGTTTGATCCTTCCAACGCCATCGTTGCTGGGGATGATCCGGTTGAACTCTTACGCCATGTTGCTTCGAGGGTTGTCAGTATGCATGCATCTGATCGTTATCTTGAAGCTGGCGCCAACATTGATGAACTTCGGCAATCGGATGGTACACTCGGATATTCATCGAAGTTAAAGCATGGCGTTACAGGTAAGGGGCTAAACGATTTTGATACCATCTTCCGCATCCTTAAGGAAAACAACTATCAGGGATGGGTTAGTATTGAGGATGGTATGAATGGCATGGAAGAAATGGCGGAGTCGCTTGCTTTCCTCCGCATGATGAGCCAGAAGTATTTTTCTTAATAAGGTTTGATGATGAAAAAAACAAGAGTCGCCTTGGTTGGGTGTGGCAAAGTTGGTGGCTTGCATTGCAAAGCGGTTGCTCAGATTCCCGAAGCAGAATTTATTGCTGTTTGTGATGCTGATTCTTCGCGTGCATCTAAGTTTGCTGCAGAACATAAAGCTCAGGCTTTTACAACTATCGAAGAGATGATTCTTAAAGCCAAGCCTGATGTTTTACTGATTGCTACCCCCCACCCTTTGCATCGCCAACCAACTGTTGCTGCTTTAAATGCAGGGGTTCATGTGCTTGTAGAAAAGCCCATGGCTGCATCCATTGAAGATTGCGATGCCATGATTGCTGCTGCAAAAAGCAGTGGCGCGACTTTAGGTGTAATCAGTCAGCGCAGGTTTTTTGAACCTGTGCTTCGCATGAAACATGCCATCGATGCGGGGAAGATTGGTAAACCTCTTCTTGGTTTCTTCCTGATGTATTCTTGGCGCAGTTTGGAATATTACAGCTCTGATCCATGGCGTGGCAAATGGAGCACCGAGGGCGGCGGCGTGCTTGTAAATCAATCGCCTCACCAACTTGATATCCTTCGCTGGCTGATGGGCCCCATCGCTGAAGTTCAGGGCTATTTCCAAAACCTCAATCATCCAGGTGTTGAAGTTGAAGATACTGCAGTGGCTTCACTCCGCTTTGTTAACGGTGGGTTGGGTAGTATTCTTGCAAGTGTTTCCCAGAAGCCGGGCATTCACACCAAGGTACATGTTCATGGTTCTAACGGTGCTTCTGTTGGGGTTGAAACCGATCGGGGTGCAACCTTTATTGCAGGCATGACGAATATTCCTGAACCTCCTCTTAATGATATTTGGACAATTCCGGGTGAAGAAAAATTGCTCGAAGGGTTCCAGCAGGAAGATCGCAACGAATTCACCAAGATTGATGCCACGGTTCATTATCATGCCTTGCAAATAAGAGAATTCGTGCAGGCTGTTCGAGAACACAAACAACCCATGGTTTCCGCCGAAGATGGCAGAGCCACAGTTGAACTTTTTACCGCTATTTATCAATCTAGCAAAACAGGCAAAGCCATTAAGCTGCCTCTTTAAGGAAGAGATTTTATGAAAAAGATACTGATGTTGATTGTTTTATCATGGCTTGGCTTTTCTGCAAACCTGCAGGCCCAGAAGCCCAATGTGCTTTTCATCCTTTGCGATGATCTTCGCTGGGATAGCCTTGGGTGTACAGGGCATCCCCATATCAAGACCCCATCGATCGATAAGCTTGCAGCCAGTGGGGTGAATTTTAAAAATACCTTCTGCACGACTTCTCTTTGCTCCCCCAGTAGGGCTTCCATTCTTTCTGGTAAATACGCCCACGCTCATACGGTTGTAAATAACTTCACCGAATATCCCGAGAATCTTAGGAGTTTTCCTAGTGTCCTTCACGACTCCGGATACCAGACTGCTTATTTCGGCAAATGGCATATGGGTGAAGAAAACGATAACCCACGGCCTGGCTTTGATACTTTCATTACTCACAAAGGCCAAGGGAAATACTTCGATACCGAATTTAATATCGGAGGTAATCGTAAAGTTGTTCCTGGCTATTACACTAATGTTGTTACCAACATGGCTTCCGATTGGATTGGTAAGACGGACAAAAACAAACCTTGGCTTTGCATGATCGGGCACAAAGCGCCCCATAGCTTTTATTTTCCTGAACCGAAGTATGTCCATTCCTTTGACAAGGTTGATGTACCCTACCCGGATACTGCTTTCAAACTTGCAGACAAACCTGAATGGATCAAGCAAAGGTTAAATACCTGGCATGGGATATATGGCCCTTTGTTTGATTACCGTAAAAAATTCCCCGATTCCAGCCCTGAAGCAGTCAAGGATTTTGCAGCTATGATCCGCAGCTACTGGGGTACCATTCTTTCTGTGGATGACAGCATTGGCTTGTTGGTCAAAGAACTTGAAAAAAGAGGAGAGCTTGATCGCACCATTATTGTTTTCATGGGGGATAATGGTTTGCTTAATGGCGAACATGGCATGGTTGACAAGCGCACCATGCATGAACCTTCCATTCGTATCCCTCTGATTGTTCGCTACCCTAAGCTTTCTGATACGAAGGCCCCAAAGAAAATTGATAACTTAGTTCTTACTGTGGATATGGCTCCTAGTCTACTCGAACTTTGTGACGCCCCAAGGTTAGAAAACATTCATGGTAAGTCGTGGGTTAAGATGGTTCAGGGGGATGACCCCAATTGGCGCAAATCATTCCTTTACCATTACAACTACGAAAAACAATTTCCTTACACTCCCAATGTGCGTGGTGTGAGAACGGATGAGTGGAAGTTTATTCATTACCCTCATGGCGATGATAAACCTGACCGCCATCTTGCGGAGCTTTACAACATTAAGAATGATCCTGAAGAGCGTGTGAATCTTATCAAGGATGCAAGATACGCTGGAAAAATAACAGAGTTAAAAAGTGAGTTGGGGAAGTTGAAACTGGAACTGGGCCTTGAAAAAGATTCAATGCCCTTAGATCTGGGAATTGGAACTGCGTTACCCGATGCTAAAATTCGCTAAGTTACAATCGTGCATGGCGCATGGGGTGGGGAGCAAGTGGAGAGGCCTTCTGTAAGCTAGCATTTATAAAGCTTCATAATGTTTATACAATGTATCTACAGGAGATTGCCTATGAAGACCAGCGTAAAAAAATGGGGAAACAGCATGGCGGTTCGAATTCCCGCATTGGTTGCGAAAGATTTGCAGATTCATGATGGCGCTATCATGGAGATTTCGGTGGATGCAGGAAAGATCATTCTTAAGCCCGAGAAAAAAAGTCGAGGTGATCTTAATAAATTACTTTCCAAGGTAAATAGTTCTAATATCCACGGTGAAGCTGATACTGGAAAATCCGTGGGCAGAGAATCCTCCCTATGACAAAATCCTATTGCCCAGAACGGGGTGATGTTGTCTGGTTAGAATGTATGCCTCAATCTGGGCATGAACAATCAGGTCGCAGGCCTGCATTAACACTTTCGCCCTCAAGTTATAACCGTAAAGTGGGTTTGGCTATTTTCTGTCCGATTACCAACCAGGTAAAGGGCTATCCATTTGAAGTTTTAATTCCCAAAGGATTAAAGGCTTCTGGGGCCATACTTTCGGATCAAGTCAAGAGTTTGGATTGGAAGTCAAGGAACGCTTCCAAGATATGCCGGATTTCTAGCGATATCATCGAAGAAGTATTGGAAAGTATCGGTTTATTGCTGGGTGCTTAATTTGCTAAGTTAAAGGATATACCATGAAAAAGATGAATCGAAGAAATATGATGCAAGCCGCCATAGCAGCAGGAACAACCACTGCAATTCTATCGCAAGCACAGTGCGCAGATAACAAACGCAAAGGCAATATCAGGCATAGTGCGTGTTCGTGGTGCTTTATGAGCAGTGGCGATAAATGGACCTTGGATGAATTATGTGTGAATGCCAAGGAGGTTGGATGTACCTCCATTGAGTTGTTACGACCCGCGCAGTTTGCAACGGTGAAGAAGCATGGCTTGGAAATTGCAATTGCTTCGAACGGTGCACCCGGTGGTTTCAAAAAAGGTTTCAACAACCCTGTATATCGTGAAGAACTTTTAAAGTACACCCGTGAAACCATCGATGCTTGTGCAGAGTTTAAGGTTCCCACGGTGATTGGTTTTGTGGGTTTTAAATACACCAACGCAGATGATCCGAAGAGTGCGGTGATCTCTCTTGATGATGCGGAAAAAAATTGCATTGAAGGCTTAAAGCAAATTGCTGGCCATGCTGAAAAAAATGGTGTCACTGTTGCGGTTGAACATCTTAACACGAGGGATGGTTCACACCCCATGAAGGGCCATCCGGGTTATCAGGGCGATGATCTAGATTGGCTTGCCAAGGTTGTGCGCAAAGTAGGGTCTCCCAATATTAAAATTCTTTTCGATATTTATCATGTGCAGATCATGCATGGTGATGTGATTCGTAGAATTGGCGAGTGCAAGGATATCATCGCCCACATTCATACTGCTGGAAATCCTGGTAGGAATGAACTCGATGCCAACCAAGAAATTCAGTATCAACCCATCATGAAGAAGTTGGTGGAAGTTGGCTACAAGGGCTTTGTCGGCCACGAATTCATCCCGACCCGTAATGCGAAAGAAAGCCTGAAGCAAGCAGTTGATGTTTGTGATGTGTAACGCCTTTATTTAAAGCATGTTAAATTGGGTAAACATTTCGAAAGCCTGAATAGTTAAGATGGGTTGGATGTTCTTATTAATCCAAGCAATTGGGTCATGAGGTTCATGCCGACTTATCCGTTTTAGTAATTTTTTCCCCTCATTTCGTTCGATAAGCATAGTAAGTGTGTAATTCATACCGGAAGTAAAATTCTGGGATAAAGTGAAAATAACTATGCGAATCAAAATGTTTAACCGAATAACTGCTCGACTATTATTAACTGGTGTTTCCCTTTTGGGCACAGTGTTAATGGCACAGGAAAGTTCTTATCAGAAAACAACAAAACAGTTAGGACTGGATGATTCTGGTAAGGGAGAGATTTTTTCAGGGCCCAAGGAAGCCAACACAAAGGCACCAACTGAATTTAAAAAGGTGGATATTCAGGAAAATGATTTTCCGTTACCCATCAACTTTGCATCTGCAATGCAACTTTCAGATGCAAGGCCATTGATTATCGATGCTGCCAAGGCTGCTGAGATGGTTGCAGCGGCACAACTTCAGAAAGCCAATGTTTTGTGGCTACCAAATATTTATGCTGGTATTGATTACTTCCGCCATGATGGGCAGTACCCTTCCCCCTCACCCCCAGGCCAGATATCAAACAGCAGGCAGGCATTCACCGCTGGCCCTGGTCTTTCAGCAATTTTTGCAACTACGGATGCCATTTATGAACCACTCTCTGCAAAGCAGATTTTGAAAGCTAGGCAGTATGAAATCCAAGCTGCCAAGAATGATGCCTTGATGGAAGTAGCGGTGGCGTATTTTAATGTGCAGCAGTCGCGTGGAAGATTGGCGGGTGCGATTGACACCGTGACCAAAGGAAAAGAGCTGGTTAGAAAAACGGAAGTATTAAGCAAGGGTTTGGCTGCACCTGTAGAAATTGATCGTTCACGAACTTTGCTTGCAGAGCTTGAAGAAAATGCAGTACAGGCGCGTAATGATTGGAAGGTTGCAAGTGCAGAACTTGCTAGGCTGCTAAGATTAAATCCGATGGCGCAAGTAGTACCTGTTGAGCCTCCGCATTTGGCATTGATGCTAATATCGCCTAGTCAGCCTGTGGATGGTTTGATTTCATTAGGTCTTACCAGCAGGCCTGAATTAAGTTCGAATCAGGCGTTGGTACAAGCGACGATAGTAAAGCTTAAGCAAGAAAAAATGCGCCCTTTCATACCCAGCCTTTTATTGCAGGGTAATAGCGGTGCTAACGGTAACAGTGCCCCGCTTCTTGGGGGTGCAACATCTGCGGGTGTGAATGGGCAGTTCACAGGGGGAAGCCGCTTTGATATGAATGCTTCGGTATTATGGGAATTGAAAAACTTTGGGATTGGCAACCGCGCACTAATTAAAGACCGCGAAGGGCATAGACAACAAGCCTTGGTAGATTTGTTTATGATCCAAGATCGTGTTGCAGCAGAAGTTGCCCAATCACAATCGCAGTTAAGCTCGGCTTCAGACAGAATCTCTTTTGCAGATGCTGGCCTTAAAAATGCCCTCATTAGTTATGATGGGAATCTCAAGGGAATGAGCGAAACAACTAGGTTTGGCGATGTTCTTATGTTGGTGAACAGGCCACAGGAAGTTGTGGCAGCTTTGCAACAGTTGGATAATGCCTATAGAAATTACTTTAAATCGGTTCAGGATTACAACAGGTCACAATTTAAATTATTCAGGTCGGTTGGTTTTCCCGCAGAAGTTCTGGCGATTCAGAAAACTGCAGGACAGCAAATCGATGTGGATACCAGCAGACCATTTGATCTGCCACCTGTAACTGGAATTCCTTATGCGAATATGAGTTACAACACATCAAGTGCGCCCTTGCCTCCCAAAAACTAGAAGGCAAGAAGTGTAAAAGTTACTTGGACTTGGAAGCCTCTTTGCCAGAGGCTTTTTTGTTTTCTTCGGGTTTGGCACTCTCACTGATTTTTACTGCAATATTGTTGTCGAGTTCATCGAGGTCCCCTTTCAGGAAAACCTCATCACCTTTTAGTTTTTCCCAAGTATCCCCGTTTTTCACGCTGAGGAGTTCGTGCCAAATACCATCGCTTGCGCCCAGTTTTAAACCGAGTTGAACGCACTTGCCATCTTTTAGGACGAAGGCAACGGGAAGGTCACCCCGCTTGGTGATACAAACAGTGGGAATAGCCTGCACATTGTTTCGTTCAATTTTCACATAGCCATAGGCGTACATACCGGGGAGTAATTTAGCATCCGGGTTGATCAGATCTATTTCAGCACGAAGAGTACGGCTTCGAACATTGAGAGCCCAAGAGGTACGGGTGACCTTGGCATCGATTCGCATATCGTTAAATGCCTGAACCCGAACTTCGGCATTGGTTCCAATGTTAACAAAATTGGCATCCCCTTCCGGAACATCGACAAAAATGCGAACGATATCGGTTCGGGCAATTGCAAAAATGGGAGATCCTTTGGAGGACGATTGATCAGGGCTCATGATCCTAGCGGTTTGATCGCCTGTTGCTGCTTGCACAAAGTCGCCCGTGTTGGCGTTTCGAAGAACAACAATACCATCGTAGGGGGAAGGTAGCGTGATATACCCAACAAGTGCTGCCAGCCTTTTTTCATCTGCTTCCGCAACCTTGACTGTAGCTTTTGCTGCAAATACATCGACTTTAGCCTTAGCGAGGTTTGCGTCACATGCAACCCGTTCTGCATCCGCAACCATTACCTGGGCAAGTGCTGCATCGCGTGCAGATTCATAAGAACGAAGCTGTTTTGTGGATTCATCTAAAATCTGTTGATCGACCACACGCTGTGCCACTAAGCTGGTTAGCCGTTTTACTTCAGATTGCCAGCGCACAACATCTGCATCGAATTTTCCAACATCGGCTTTAGCTTTGGTAACCTTGGCGATGGCAGCTTTAAGAGTACCATCTGCAGAATCGACAAGCCTTTCCGCTTGCTCCACTAGAACTTTATCCAAAATAACCGTTGCTTGTTTGAAACCATACTCTTCGACTAATTCAGGGACAAAGAGAGTAGCAAGAACCTGATCTTTTTTAACTTTGTCGCCAATATCGACATTCCATTTTGCGATAAAGCCCGGGATCTTTGAAAAGATCGAGGTTTGCTCATAGGCTTCAACAAAGCCTGGCTGACCCACGGTTCTTAAAATGTTGCGAGTCTCTGCCTTGACCAAAGATACTTCGGGCATGGTGGGGCTGGGTTTAGCGTGCTCGGTTTCTTTGCTGCAACCCGCTAAAGAAAGAGTACTCAAACCTAGAATTGTTAAAGTCAGGGTTTTCGATGTAAATGTATTGGTCATGCTAACTCCGTGCCAGTAGGTGCTTTGTCTGTAGATTTATTTTCAGGGTGTAAATGTTCGTGTTTATCGCCACCATCGAACTTGGTGCTTTCAGAATCATCTGGATCAATAGAAACAGAGATAGGCTTTCTACTGCCAAGCAATATGGAAAAGACTGCTGGTAAAACTAAAAGAGTACAAGCGGTAGAGGCGAGTAGCCCGCCGATAACCGCACGACCTAAGGGGGCTTGCATTTGTGAGCCTTCTTCCAATGCCAATGCCATTGGAAGCATACCTGTGGTCATTGCACAAGCAGTCATGATGATGGGCCTAAGTCTACCAGCAGCCCCTTGGACTGCAGCTTCCGTAACGGTTAAGCCATCTTTCCAGCGGTCATTCATGAAGGTGATCATCATCACCGAGTTAGAAACTGAAACCCCGATGCACATGATCGAACCCATGAAAGATTCAATGTTAAGAGTAGTCTTAGTAAGCACTAATGCGGTGACTACGCCGGTGATAACGCCGGGTACTGCACCAATCGAAGTTAACGCCAGCCTTGGAGATTGGAAGTAAGCGGTTAGCATGACGAGGATCACGCAAACAGCGATGGAAAGCCCGATGCCTAGGGAGGAGAACATTTGGTTCATGGTGCCAGTCTGACCTCGGGTGTCGATTAGTACGCCCTTGGGTGGATCACCTGCATCCTTCACGGCTTGTTGTACTAATCTTGAGGCGGTGCCGAGGTCGACATCTTCGACATTGGCGGTAATGCTGATATATCGTTGGGATGAAATACGGTCGATCTGGCCTGGAGTATTGCCTGTTTTAACTGTTGCAACATCGCGAACCATGAGGGTTACATCATTGGTAATTTGTGAAAGAGGCAGGGTTTCTACATCAAGGGGTGAAACCATGCGCTGAGTGGGTACGAGAACTTCAACTTGGTAATCGAAGCCTGTTTTGGGGTTTTGCCAGTAGTTAAGGGCAATATATCTACTGGAGTTGGTACCTACGAGAACGGAATTTCCAACCTGCTGAACATTGACACCACTAAGGCCCGCTTTTTCGCGATCGATGTTCACATCAACAGTAGGGTAATCGAGAGATTGTTGGAATTGGACATCGCGAAGGCATGGTATAGCCTTCATTTTTTCACGCACCTTCATTGCATGTGCCCGGACATTAGGCAGGCTGTTTCCATAGACGACAATTTCGAGAGGTGTGGGGGAACCAAAGCTCATCACATTGGAAACCATGTCACCCGGTTCGAAACCGAAGGTAAGGTTGTTACAGTTTATCTTGGCCTCGTCGGGTGGAACCCCTTTGGATTCCATGACTTTAGCCATCCAAGCCGAAATTTCGATGGGGAGCATCTTGCGCATTTTCTCGCGGAAAGCAGCTAATTCTATGCCACTGCCTTCTTTGAAAGCCATGCGTAAAATACCATCGTCTGGTCCGCGCATCATGGTGATCATCAGGTTCAAGCCATAGACAGGTGCGATCTGGCCTGCGTATCCGATGCTGATTTCAATTTTATCCTGACCTACTTCGCGCTCGATGATTTCCAGTATTTTCTGGCCCATCATGCGTGTGATTTCAAAGTTGGTTCCAGGAGGAGGCCTGAAGCGCAATACAAACTGCCCGGAATCAATCTTCGGGAATAACTCCTGCCCCAGTATCGAGCCAAAAAATGTCAGGCAGACACCCGCAAGACCTATGTAACAAGGTACTACTATCCACTTTAATTTTACTATGTAGTGTACCAACCCTTCGTATGCTTTTTCCACCCGTTCAAACAAACTGAGTTTATCACTTTTGTGTTCGTGGTGGGCATCCTTCAACAACCATACCGCCATGACTGGAACAAAGGTACTGGAAAGGAGGTAGGATGAAATCATTGCAAAACCAACTGCGAGCGCCAGAGGCATAAACAACGCCTTCAACGGGTCATCCATGATGAAAGCTGGAATGAAAACCGAAAGAATACAAAAGAGAGCAAGTAAACGGGCAACTGCAGTGATATCATTACCTCGCCTGACCGCACGGGCCAGCGATATCTTGCCCCGCATTTGAGCATGAATGTTTTCGATTTCCACCGTTGCTTCATCAACAAGAATACCGATTGCAAGGGCCAATCCCCCCAGCGACATGATGTTGATGCTGTTGCCTGTAATATAAAGCCCGAATAATGAACCCATGAGTGCGAGCGGAATATTGCATACCACCACGATCACGCTGCGAATGTCTCCAAGAAACAGCAGGATCATTAATCCGGTTAGGCTCGCACCAATCAAACCTTCTGTTCCCACGCTTTTTATCGCAGTTACCACGGTGGGCGATTCATCAAACTCAAAACTGATTTTTACATCTTCAGGTAGTACGGACCTGAAGAATGGCATCGCATCAGCAATATTCTTTACCACGGTAAGAGTCGAAGCAGTGTCCTTCTTGATGATTGGCAAATAGACCGATTTCTTCCCATCCACCAGTGCATAACCGTAATTTACATCGGTGGCATCTGTAATGGTTGCAACATCTCTGATGTAAACATTCATCCCCATTCTAAGAGGGATATCACCTAAATCTTGGATATCGGACACCAAGGCGTTGGTAGGCACCAAAGGCATTTGATCGCGGATATAAATATTGCCCGCCGGGATAACCACATTCCCGCTCATTATTGCTTTCACCACATCTTGTGGCGAGAGATTGTAAGTTCTTAGTTTATCTGGATTCGCATTCACGAGAATGGATCGGGCATTTGGGCCGAAGGGTGGTGTACCGATGGTACCGGGTACATTCTTTTGTACCAGAGGCCGGATGAAGTTCTGAGCCAGATCACCAACCATGCCAAGAGGTGTCTTCTCGCTTTTTAGTACGAGATATCCAACCGGCACGCTACCCGCATCCATACGCATGATCAAGGGGGGGAGAGTTCCAATGGGCATGACCGACATTGCACGAAACGACATTGCAGAGACTTGGGCCATTGCAAGGCCCATATCGGTTCCTGGAAAAAACGAAAGCTTCACCATCGCGCACTGCTGGATCGAATGAGATTCAATCGCAGAAACACCATCTACATATTGAAAGTAGAGTTCAAATTGGTTGACGATCAAGCCTTCCATTTGATAGGGGCTCATACCGCCATATTGCAAGTAGACATAAATTCTGGGGAGATTAAGAGGTGGAAAAATATCCACTCGCATTTTGGTGAGGGCTAGCGAACCACCACCGATAAGCGCCACGACAATCATCATCATCGTTATTGGATGACGCAAAGCAAATACAATTGGATTCATCTAGCATACTCTAAAAGTTTTATAGAATTTAATGGAAGAATATTTGTGTTAGTATAACGAATAATAAGTCAATTAGTACTTGGTAAATTAATATTTTTAATGAGACTGTCGTTTAATAATTCTACTCAGATAATGATTGGAACGAATATAGCGATTATGCAGAAAAGGGTTGCTCTTTGCCCTTAGTATTGGGTTTAGTAATCGCTACGGGGGCCTTCGCAACTTCCTTTTCGCAAAAGGGATGGATTTATTAATGAGCATTAGCAAACCAACAAAAAAATGGAGTAAGCAGGATATCGATAAGATGTTGGCTTTGTTGCCAATCATTGAGGCTGAAGGTTTTCAAGCAGCGAGTTGGCCTAAGAGGGAACCGGTTGAAGTGAATGGGGAGCTCATTCAACATGTACCCTATCCGGAGTATCATTCGGCGATCGATCAATTCCGGAAATTTTGTTATGAGACAAGCTGCTTTATCGAACCCTATGAAGTGTTACCTGAAGACCCTGCGGGAACCGAACCAGGTACAAGCACCTTTAATGTGTTGAAAAATGCGAACGATATGTCTCATGCGACTGTGGACCAGATCAGGCGTTATTTTATTCTTTGCAACCGTGCCGAGCGCTTCTGTGATGGGGCCATTGAAGGGGCCATTGAAAACGGACTTATCCCTGCTGCATTACGCCAATTGCGCCGACTTCGGGAATCCATGTAATTCTATCCCTTTCTAAATTCCCATACAAATACAACAATAAAGATGGCATGAGTATAGTAACTGGGAATAGATTTGTTAAGCTGATAGATGTGAATCTGTCTTCGCCCCAACGGGGCGGGATGAGATAGCCCAGGGCAACGCCCTGGGAATGGGGACCCAAAAATATTATCAGCCCTGAAAGGGCGGAATCCTATGTCCCAATCTCTCGCCCAAATTCTTGTTCATTTGGTCTTCTCCACGAAAAATCGTGAGCATTTGCTAACAGATGATATCCGGGATCAATTACACGCATATATCGGTGGCATTGTGGAAAATAAAAAAGGGGCCTTGCTTAAGGCCGGATCTGTTGCCGATCACATCCACTTGCTCATTGCTCATCCGCGGACCTGTGGCCCATCAGAATTAGTTCAAGAAATCAAGGTGGGTTCATCGAAATGGCTGAAGGTTAAATCGGTGTGCAATACGGATTTCCATTGGCAAAGTGGTTACGGGATTTTTTCGATTAGCCCGACCCACCGTGCTTCATTGGAGCAATACATTGGTAATCAGGAAGAGCATCATCGTCAGGTTACTTTTCAGGATGAGTACCGGCGCCTATTAAACAAATATGGCATTCATTTTGATGAACGCTATGTTTGGGTTTGAAAGTCATTTCGCCCTTTCAGGGCTTAGCATTATATGAGGCTATTTACCCAGGGCGTTGCCCTGGGCTATCTCATTGTGCCCCTTTGGGGCTTGGGCATGGATTTTCATCCCCCCCCGTACCCGGTGCCCGCGCCGGTGTTTTGCTCAGATCCGCCCGCCCTCGTCCCGCCCTCGTCCCGCCCGCCCTCGGCTCAGGCCGAGGCTGGGGCCAGGGCGCGGCTGTCTTTGAGGCCGAGGCTGGCGTAGATTTCGCGGGTGGCGCTGGATTGGTTGAGCGTATAAAAATGAATCCCCGCCACCTTGTGGTTGAGGAGGTCGGCGCATTGCTCGGTGGCGTAGTGGATTCCGACGCGGCGGATGGCTTCGGGGTCGCTGCCGGCGCGCTGCAGGGCCTTGAGGAGGCGGGCCGGGAAGACGGAGCCCCCGGACAGTTCCGCCATGCGGCGCATCCCATTGGTGGTGGT
>CAJCCR010000267.1 GCA_903960945.1 uncultured Planctomycetaceae bacterium | reverse complement strand
TTCCTCCAACCCAAGTAGGATCTATCATCACATAATCTGCAGCTTTTTGAATCAGCACCTGTCGGTACTCTTCGCGACTTACAAGCATCTCGCTAACTGCGATTGGTACTTGCGCTCGATCGCGAAAATCTGCGATGGTATCAACGCAGTCAGGCCGGATTATATCTTCCATCCATAATGGTTTAATCTCGCGCATTGATTCAGCAATTCGCAATGCAGCAGGCAGGGAAAAGAACCCATGGCCATCGAGCATCAGTTCCATTTTAAGCCCGACTCTGTTGCGGATGTCGTGCAAGGGTTTTAATGCCTGCTCCAGATCGGGCCAAGAAATCCGGTGCCCGCCCGACTTTAAATAAACTTGATCAAGAGACCAAGTTTTCATCGCGGTGTAACCTTCAGAAAGAAGTTCTTCTGCAAGATCTGCAGCGTGGTAAACGCTGTTGTAATTATCTTCAAGAGGCCCTGGCTTGCCTGGGTCTCCATGGCCTGGCCAACCTTGAGCATCAGGAGAGCCTTTAGGTCTACGCCCATAAGAAGGCCCGCCACAACTATTGTAAACGGGGATAAGGTCACGAACTGGGCCACCCAAAAGCTTCCATATGGGCTGTTTGGTAAGTTGCCCTAGAATGTCCCAAAGTGCGAGGTCGATCGCTGAGATCGCTCGAAGTTCACATCCTCGTGCGCCAAATGCGGAAGCCCGTTCATAAAGAAAACGCCAATGGCTTTCAATCGCAGTGGCATCCGCACCTAGTAATCTGCGGGCCATCCAGTCGTGCAAAGTAGCTGCAACAGCATGTGGAATATAGTATGACTCGCCATGCCCGATCACGGGTGTGCCATCAACTGGTCCTGCATCGGTGTGAATCCGCAGAAGTACCAACCCTGCCATGATTTCGTGTGGGATAAGAGTTTCGATTGCGACAATTCTGGGGCCGTTACGAAAAGCATGCTGTTGAGTAGGGCCCGATGCGCGTGCTAAATAATCTGAATGGTCAAATTGTTTGTTGGAAGTACTCAAGCGTATTCCTCTTGGATTGAAGTTCGAATTGTTCAATGCAATAACAATTCAAGCCCAATTCGTTTTGACTAATATTGTTAGGCCTGTTTGGGCTGTAACTTTGCAGGGATGCTACTGGTTTTGGAAGCCATTCTGCTGCTTAGCCAATATTGCCTAGGGATAAGGCCAACGCCAATAAGCCCAAGTTGACTGATCCAAAAAGCGGTTAGCCCCCAAGCGAGTTGATCATTAAAACCATAGGCGTGAAGCCCAACGCCAAGTTGGTTGGTTCCAAACCATGACCAACCAGTGACCATGTTTCCCGCGATTGATAAGAGTGCAACACCCCGATTTTTAGCCATGCCACCCCAGCGGGCATGAAGAATGATTGCGTTCCAAATCACGATAAGGAGAGCACCATTTTCTTTAGGATCCCAGCCCCAGAAACGGCCCCAAGATTGATCGGCCCAAATGCCCCCCAGTACCGTTCCTACAAAACTGAAAAGCATTGCAAAACAAACCACACCGTAAATCATTTGGGTGAGGGACTTATCGCGTTCAGGTGTAAGTGTGGTGGTTACTAAGCCCATAACAACATAAATAATGCCTAGAAAACCTGCAACGAATGTTGCGGTGTAACCCAGTGTTACGCAAGTAACATGCGTTGCGAGCCAGAAATTGGTGTCAAGAACTGCTTGCATCATTTCTAGAGTGTCGCCCTCAGCAGAAAGATGCTGCGCGATTAAAAGGGTCAGTGAACCAGTGACGGATCCAACAATATTACCAATGCCATTTTTATAAACAGCTTCGAGCATGAGGCATCCAAGAACGCAGCCCCAGCCAATGAAAATAGCAGAGGAATAAAGGTTGGTGACAGGTGGCCTGCCTTGGATATACATTCTTGAACCAAGCGCCCAAGTATGAACAAGAAGAGTAAGTATGCAGAGCCAGAATGCAGTTTTGTTGAGAGTTGCGGGCGCAGTGACCCATGCAAAGCATGAAATTAAAAAGACGAATAGGTAAACTACAATGCAATGATAAAAAGGTGCGAAGTGATTAAAGAACACTTCGAAACCTGAGATTTCAGATTGTACGGGCAATTCCTTGGTGATTAGTTCGCGGTATTCGATGAGAGCCTTGTTGAAATTCAGAGGCTCATTTTTAAGGTAGGAAAGAAGCATTTGGCCGAACACGCTTACAGTGGGATTCATGCCGGCGTTTGGGTCAGCCTGATTGGCGTTGCGTGATTCAAGTGCGGCCTGCATGAAAGGTTTCCAATCTTCGCCTTTGCCTGCGGGGATTACCAAGGGTGTTTGCAAGGATGCTATTTCCATGTACGATTGCAAGTGATGCGCTAGCTGTAAAACGCTTTTGTCAAACGCATCTTTCTTTGCATTTTCTTTTTGATCTGCAGCTTTGCCTGCTTTTTCAAGTTCACCCATTTGAGGTGCGAATTCTTCGATCGAGTAGCGCAGTCCGGGTCTTGGTTGTAAAGCCAAAAGGCCAAGAAGTTGATCGTTTTCAATGCGAAAAACCTTGTGTTTTTCTGCTATATGGTTCTCTGAAAACCTGCTGGTCATAACATCGAGCAGCCAACGCACTGCAGGTTGTCTTTTGTCTTTTTCACTTAAAGATGAGTAGGTTTTGTTTTCTTCAACCGTTCGGGAACTTTTGTTCTTAAGGGTGGTAAGTTCAGCCTTTTCTTTTTCACTTATGTCAGGTTTGAATGTTTGAAAACCATCGTTCATCACCATGAGTGAAACGCGGGCGAAAGTGTCCATGGGCTTAATGCGACCACGGTCTACAATAGGCAACCGTGCAAATTCCTGAAGGTGGAATCCTTCTACAGGGTCTGAAGGTTGTGCAGCTTGAAAGTAGAAATAGGTGAATCCAAGAATTACTGCAATTGCTGGAACGATGATGTTAGATTTATGCATTGGAATTTGCCCTCTGCTTGAGGAAAGTATTAAGATGCATGCCAAAATGAAGTAGCATGCCAAAAGAGACTACCAAACAGGAAAGGTAGGGCATTAGCCAGCCTGGATTTCTGACAACTTGAAGGATGGTTCCCTTGTCGTTTGGAAGGAATCCAGATTGATAAAAAGTTTCGCCATCGTAGCGAAGCGGGTTATTCATGGAGATTAATGTCTCCCTGTTTTCGTTGAGGCTTTCGTTGGAGAGTTTGATTTTACTGGAGAAGTTTTTTGGGGTATTGGTGCCCAGATAGCGTTCGTGTTTGAATTCAATGAGTTCCATAGAGAAAGGCTTGTAAGATCGTTTAAACCTAAGTGCCATTTCTGTTTTAGTTCCATCTTCAGTAATAACCGATTGCGTTGGTTTTAAAGAAGAAAGGGAAAGCCATATGGAGGCAAGATAGGTTCCTATGCTTTTGCCTGTTTTTTTATCAACCAAATTGATGTAAGCCGAAGGCAAGTCGATTTTTTGATCTTTATCGGTACCTGAGGCCTCGTTCTTTTCGTTGGCCCGAATTCTAACCCCATCCCCAATGTTGGCGAGATTGACACCGCCCTCGTTTTTTTCAGGGTCGATTTCTTCGACTGAGGAATTATTCATGTACTTGATGATTTCGATATCGAAAGGAAGAAGTGGGGTAGAAATCTTTCCTCCGGTCCTAAGAAGATGGTTTGGAATTACTACTACTTTTTCTTTTTTTGGAATCGACATGTCGGAAAATGCAAGTTCAGGGCCGTTGACTTTTCCCATGAATCCTGATGTTTCTTTTAGTTCAAGATAATTGGTTACGCCACCTTGTTCAATCGTCATGTTTCCTTCTACTGCGAAGATTCCGGTAATTAATTCACCCAGCATTAAAAGGATAATCCCCGCATGAACGGAAATGATACCAATGCGTTTGGTGGAAAATTTAAATCTTACTGCATGGGCAGCTAGTAAGTTTGCAAGCATGAGCCCGCCTATAGTCCAACCGCCCGGGAAAGGAAAAGAGCCTGGCCATTGCGCAGTTGGAGATACCCAGCGGAAGGTTTGGCAAAATCGGGCGAATACTTGATTGGGGATGAACACATAAAAAGAACGGAAGTAATCGCTCACCGCAGTCCAGATTGGGTTATCAACTTGAGCCAGAGTACCTGCAAAAACCAAGACCAAGGAAAGAACAAATAGCACCACGGTAAGTTGTAGTGAAGCAAGGGGCTTCAAAATCTTCATCATGCTGAATTGAGGATTTTTGTTAGGGTTGTATTTGTTGTTTGGTTCGGTTTCGTTCATTATTTAGCTCCATCTGCAAATTGAAGAGAAGAGACAAAGCTTTCGAAACTTTGCTTCTGCATTTTAACAACCGTATTTGGGCCCTTCATCTTCACAAACCATGTAGTATCAGGGGTGCTTATTACCGCACCCAAAATGCGATCCGTGGTACCCTCGATATCGATGCATAACGCAACACTGGATTTTGTTTGAAGTTTGGTCAGTGAGCTAGTGATCATCTCTGGGGATTGCGGGGCAAGGCCCACCTGCTGACGCCAACGATTGATGTTACTTTCCAACCCACCAGCAGGGCCAGCAAGCGGAGTAAGAGTGATGTCAGCTTTTCCAGCGGCTTCATTCACTTTGAATGTTGCAAGGCTCATTGCAGAATTAGGCACTTGATCCCAAGTATCTGGTTTCTTGAATTCCTTCACCCCAGGTGAAGCTTGATTTGCAGGCGGATTAACGGGCATTTTCGGGAAAGACTTTGCAAACGGGGGCGTCATCGCACCTTTTTTGCCTCCTGGGCCTGAGTAATCCGCAAGTATGGCTTCAATACCCTGAATGGTTTCTTTTTTGATAACTGTAGGAAGGTCGCCCTCGGATACAGGCCCCAATCCTACTTGTTCGCGCCAGCGATTGATGTTCGCAAGAATAGATCCTGCATCTTTGCCCAACTTAATAACAGTAAGTTCCAGCTTTGGGTTTGCTTCGGGATCGATAAGGAAGGTGGCATAACGAAGTTCGTTGGTTTTGCCGGCTTTCCAATTGCTTGGTGCATTCCATTGAATGGGTGGAGTAGAACCTTCCGCACCAAATCGAACGGTGCGAACAAAGGTTTCAAATTCTTCTGTTTTCGTAGAAAGTTTGCTAGCAGGGCCCATAAGTTTTAAGAACCAAGTGGAGTCTCCCTTAGAAAAGATGGCAGCCATTAAGCGAACGGGTTCATTGGTTGAAGACGCTCTTTCTGGCGGATCAAGCCGATTCACTTCGTAGGCGGTAATTTCTTCTTTTTTGCAACCTTGTAGTAGAAGGGTGAAAAAAAGCACTAAGCCAACTTTAAACAAATTCGTTACACTGTTTGTCATTCGATTTCCTGGAAAATATATCATAGTAACTGTATTTTAGCTTAGGGCTGTAACTTCATGAAACAATTTAACGAAATAGTTTCTTCAATTTCATGGGTTTGATTTTGTCGAGTGTTGTTCAACTTCATGTTGATTACATGGATTCTAGGGCCTATCTAGGCGAGGGCGGGTTGGTGTCATCAAAACGAAATTCTTCATGAATCGGTCTTTCTTCACTTTGTCTGGTTCGGCTTCGTTGCATTAAAGCATACTTTCGCATTTGATCATTTTTTTGAAAAGAAAAAGACGACCAAAGCCTAGCGCCATTCCATCCCGCAAGTAATAAAGCCAACCAACCAGCATTTAGGGTGCTATCTCCTAATTTAATTCCGGGACTGGGATTGCCCGTAATTGGTTCATAGAGCAAAAGTCCACTTCCAAGCAGAATCCAAGTGAGGCCCAAAAAAATATTCATGAACACTATCCCATTGTACTGTAAACGCAAACAGCTATTCTTATTATCTATCCAAACCTTGAAAGGTACAATCAAAATTATTTCGTTTGTACGGTAGATGTGTAATAATTATCCCCTAGATAACTTTTCCATTTGGAGTTTAAAATGCAGTTTGAAATACTTACCCCAGAGTTAATCAGCCTTTTACGCAAATATGACACACCCACCATTTGTAATGTGGTCGAGTTGCTTGATTTAAGACCCAGATCTTCAGGCTATATGGATAAACGAATTCAGGCGTGTTTCCCCTCTCTTCCCCCTATGGTTGGTTATGCCAGCACTGCAACATTTAGGTCCGCTGCGCCACCAAGGGGTGGGAATGTGTATGCTGGGCTTTCTGGGCAACTCGAAGATTTTAAAAAGTTCCCGGGGCCCGCAGTTGTTGTGTTTCAAGATCTTGATGAACCATCCGCCTCTGCAACTTTTGGCGAAGTTATGTGCACCACCTACAAAACTTTTGGCGCCGCTGGATTGATTACTAGTGGAACAGGCCGTGACTTGGATCAGGTTGCTGCAATTGATTTCCCTGTTTTTACTTCAGGGACTGCCTGCGCTCACGGCTATTGCCAAATCTTGGATATTGGCGTTGGCGTTCATGTTGGCGGGGTCACTATTTTTCCGGGTGACATTATTCATGCCGATAGAAACGGCGTAACCACCATCCCACATGGCACTGCATCACTTATTGCCAATGCTTGTGCGGAATACATGGCTGCAGAAGCCGTAATCATGGATTATTTGAAAACAAGCAAGCCAACGGTTGCAGGCTTTACTGCTGCAAGGGAAGAATGCAAGAAGCGAATTGATGCGTTGGGGGCAAAATTAACAGCTATGGTTTCGAAGAAGTAAGTTATTTTCCGAGGAAAGCGATCGAAACAAAAGTCGGCTTGTCGGTTGGGTTAAAAATAATCAGGGAGAGCATTCCGGGCTCTTTGTTCCGGAATGAAATGGAGGGCGCATCGCCTACATCATCTTCTAGTGCAAGTTGTTCATTGTTTTTATCCGTAACAGCAAGGTCGATGTCTTCGGAACCAACGCTACCCGAAGTGATAGCTAGGAGAGTGCTTTTACCGGAATCAAATTCGATGACTCTTGAACCCCCCGGCCCCAGGTTAAAAGATTGCGAGCTTTTAGCCTGGGTTCCATTGAAAAACTTGTACCCTTTTTCAGTTAGTAATTTGATCGCAGGGGCCATTTTTTTAGTGGCAGCGGCCTGATCATTTTGATTTGCATCATCGTTTTGATTCATGGCGAGGTCGTCATGATTTCTTTCAAGTAATTCATAAACATGAGAAATTTCGAGAGAAAAGTTCAGCGCTTCGAGTGCGATGCCCATCTTATCTGCGCTTTTTCTCATGATAAAAGTGTTGACCCCAACCACTCTGCCAAAATCGTCAAATAGAGGCCCACCGCTATTGCCCGGATTTAATGGCACAGTCACCTGCAAAAACATTGAATTCATCATTTTTCTTCCCACCGCCGAAATGATGCCATTACTTAGGGTGCGGGTTAGAATTTTATTTCCCCCACCTGGATGTCCGATCGCAAAAACATTTTCCCCCACCTGAGGAGTGTGCTTTTTGGGGGGAAGTGGAACAGGCTTGATGGATTGTTCTTCAAGCATGTTGCGGGCGCCGTGCACATCTATCAACGCAAGGTCTGAAGTCGGGTGAATATCAATGATGCGAGCAATAGTCGGGTTGATATCAAAACTTTTGTCTACATCATTTTTGTCGCCAGTAAAGAACTTTACACTCACCCCTTTTTGCTTGGCACCATCCACCACATGCCTATTGGTGATTACATAATATCTGCCTTTGAAATTAACAAGAAAGCCTGATCCTGATCCTACTCCAGGGTTGATAATGAGAGGAACGGAAGGAGCAAGCTTAGAAAAGAGTTCTTGAAGAGGGAGTTTTTGGTCGCCTGGAACAGCAGTTCCCATCAAAGTTTTAGTAGGTTCAGAAGGGCTTTTGACGATCAATGCTGCAGCAGTGTTGGGGGAATCATGAAAGATGGGAGTGAACCAGATGGTTCTGTTCGCATTCATAGCAAAGTTTTTTAAGGCAGGCCAGAAATTGGCTTCAAGTTTACCATCGGTGCGGAATGAATAACTTGCATCACCCGAGGTAGCATCTTTTCTTCCTACTGCTTTACACAAGGATTGAAACGAAGAAGAAAAGCGGGCGTTATCATTTTCATCGTACCCAATTTTTTCGTCAAATGAGGATCCATAAAGCTTGACCTTAATTGTTTGATTAGAGATTTTTTCTGCCTCGATCCCATTGCTTGATAAGGGCTTTTCCTTTAATGCTTTTAATAAAGTAACGACTTCGGGATTACCCTTTAAAGGGGCTTTTCCTTGTTCCTGCCATATCTTTAACAAATAGCCGAAATCGCTTAACGATTCATGTGTAAGCCATTCGAGTACCATATTTTCAGGAGGTTGGTCTTCAGGGATGATTTTTTTGAATTCTTCTAACGCATCAAGAGGTAATTCCTTTAATAGTTCTGCAGCTTTTTTTAGTAATCCCTGCCCACGCCTCTCGTATAAAAACAGCCTGATTTTTTCCTCTGCTGGTTCTTTTGCAAAGGTTCCCAAATCTGCCAAGGCTGTGTTCGCTTCATTACTACTTAGCAAGGCAACTGTTTTTTTGAGGACTTCGTCTTTTAACTCCCATACTTTTTGTCTTTGAACTAAAGATGCAGTTGCGACTTTTTCCTTGTTCGCTGGAGTTACTTTTTTTACCTCTTCACCTTTTACAACCTTAGCTAGGATTTCTTTTTTTTCATTGGGTGAAGGTGTTTCATTTTTTAACCCCATTAAAAATATCATCGATCCAGACAGCAATAGTAAAAACAATCCAAATATAAGGCCAAAAATCGCAATGATCGGTACCGTACGGGAAGATGTATTCGGATTGGTTAAAGTTTGAGTTGGAATTTGTGGAGGGGAGGAAATGGCTGGCGCATTATTCGCCCTAGTGGTTTGAGGTAGGGCAGGTGGGGCGATGTAGGAGCCTTGACCCCCAGATCCTTGTGCTGTTTTAGGTTGAATCAAACCGGGCTTTGATGCTGTGTTCGTTATTCTTTTTAAATCTACCCAATCTGAATTTCCCACTAAGCAAACTTTGGCCCGTGGCGACACGCTGTTATTCTTTGCCAACTCTTCCAAATGGGATAAAGAGAAGGGGCCTTTGGTTTGTTGTCCGGGTTCACTCAGCCAGTATTGCTGCATTAAGTAGCCTAGGTTTTGTTTCCTTAAGGGATGACTTTTACCAAAGTCATGAAATTTAAGCAGACTAATCTCTTTACAGCATAACCCATACCTAGGTATGAATCTACCAAGAGTTGGTATTGTTAAATTTATAATCTTGGGCAAAATAACCTTCATGCAAAACGAATTGAATTTAATAGCCAACAGGCAGTTTGACCTTTTGGTGATTGGCGGGGGAATAACTGGCGCGGGAGTTGCACATGATGCAGCGGCCCGTGGGTTGAAAGTTGCTTTGGTCGAAAAAAAAGACTTTGCTTCCGGAACCTCGGGGATCTCATCCAAATTAGTTCATGGTGGCTTACGCTACCTCGAACATGGCCAAATCTCGTTGGTATATGAATCCCTGCAAGAGCGTGGCAGATTGTTGCGAAATGCTCCGCATCTAGTTAAACCATTACCCTTTTTATTGCCTGTTTACGCAGATTCCCGGGTGCCTGCCTGGAAATGGCGTGCAGGCCTGAAGCTATACGACTTGCTTGCGGGGTTCGCCAACATAGCGCCCAGTAAAACCATCGCCCCCTTTGAACTTCGAAAACAAAATCTCCCATGGGCTAAATTCCCACCACTTTGCCTGCAATACTTTGATGCCCAAATGGATGATTCCAGACTTTGCATCGAAGTTATCGAGGCAGCCAGTCAAAATGGGGCAGCAGTTGCCAATCATCTTGAAGTAACTGCGTTGGATCTTTTTCCAGGTAGACTTTCCAGAATTCAAATGCGTGATTGCCTGACCGGCGAGCAAATTGAATGCGAATCCAAGGTGGTGCTTAATGCCACCGGGCCTTGGTCAGACCAAGTCCGAAAACTTGCGGGCGAGACAGGCCCGGATCTCGTCAAACCTACCAAGGGCGTTCACATCATCATGAGTGATGTTGGCTTGAATGCTGCGATGCTTCTTTTGCACCCCAAAGATGGCAGAGTTTTCTTTATCATCCCTTGGCTTAACCGAACTCTCGTTGGCACAACTGATACCGAATGGGATGGCCAATTAGGCAAAGTTTCTGCAACTGGAGAGGATATCAATTACCTTGTGGAAGGATTCTCTCATTTCTTGAAACCTGCTGTTAAACCAGAAGTTATACAATCCTTTGCAGGGTTGCGACCTTTGTTCAATGCGGATGCCTCGCCTTCCTCCAGATCCAGAGAGTTTAAGTTGCATCTTGGCTCTAATGGCTTGTTTTCCGCAGTCGGAGGAAAATACACAACCTACCGAGCCATGGCGGAAGAAATCACCAACGCTCTTTGTGGAAAATTAGGTAATCACAATCGTTGCACCACCATGAATGACATTCTTCCAGGTGGCTTTGCAATCAAACGCAAAGGGTTTGAAGCCAATGGCACCAAAGAGTTAGGCTGGAAGCATGGATTGAACACGATTGATGCAATGCATTTGCTGAATCGTTATGGAAAAAGAGCTGGCCTTGTCGCGCAATATTGTTTGGAAAACAAAATGTTAGCTGAAAGAATCGATCCTCAATTACCTGATCTAATGTGCGAGTTCGCATTTCACAGGGATTTTGAAATGGCCCGTCTGCCTGATGATTTTCTTTACCAGCGCACTAGGTTGGGTTATCTGTTGGATGATCAAGCCTTAGAAAAGGTCCGCACCCGGGTTGCACCATTCTGCAATAATTACCAAAGCTAGGTTGCTATGATTGCAAGCATTATTTAGACCCAAGCAGATTTCCAAGGATATTATCCTGAGGATAGCTATGGCCTAGATGCTGCCTAAACCCTTCTGCAGCCTGCACGCCTATTTCTTTCCCTTGATGGGCAGCGAAGTTACGCATGGAAATAAGGTATTGATCCATGCCATGATGTTTTAAAAGCCAATCGCGCTGGCTCGCATGAGCGGCAAGCATTTGCGATTTTGTTTCAATGGTTGACGAGATGTCTATCAGGAATTGAGGCACGACTTTATTACCCATGGGATCTACCCCTTCGATCGGGTCGCAATAATAGAGGTGCGGTATGTGAGGGATGGGCTTGATTGCAGGCGAGGCGTCAAAGTTTGGGATGGGGGCACAAAAAGCAGCGGCGCGTACGATTACGCTTGTTTGCTCGTGATCCATCATGTAGTCGGATGGGCTATGGGTAATAATAATTGAAGGATTTACTTCACGAATGAGACGGGTAACTTTTAGAAGAGGCGCGGAAGAGTAAAAAACAAGCAGGTCTTTTTCTTCGATGCAATGATACTGGCCTTGGATTAGTGAAGCAGCTTTTGCTCCTTCTTTTTTTCGTATACCTGATATCTCTTCGGGCCCGAGCGTTGCAGATCCGCAATCCCCTGCGGTCATGGTTGCAATGTGTACTTTAAACCCTTTTTCCGTTACTAACCTTGCCAAGGTTCCTGCACACAAGAACTCCGCATCATCAGGGTGCGCAAGCACACAAAGTATTGTTTTATTCATTGATTGTTTACCTTGGCGCAATCAAGGCTTGCTGGGAGGTAAGTCTTTTTTTTGCTGGGTATTTAACGGGGGTTCCGTGTTGATTGTGGCTTGAGGTTTCTTCGGAGTCAGGTTTTTCCTAGACATGAAGGTGGAGATCACATGTTCTTCAATCAAAGGCTTTCCTTGATCATCTTTTTGATCAAATGGTCCAGGGATCAAATCCACGTCTTGGAAAGGTCTGGGGGAAATAAGGGAAACAATTGGCAACCAAGTTGGAATCACACCTGGGTATAACCCTGCATGAGATAAAGCAATGCCTGCAAATTCAAGCTGTTGCAACCTTTGCAGGATTTGCTGTTTGATCAATTGGCCTTCTTCGCGATCGAAGAGGTTTAAGTAGCGGAACTGTACTTCGTACGAGCTTTCTTGAGTGGAGGAATCCAGCCCAAATTCAGTCAGAACACGAAGATCTTTATCACCAACCCTTTTGGTGGTGAGAAGCACTTTCTCTTTCCAATCAGAGATAGATTCTTTTTTGCGATAGATTTCGAGAGCAGCTCTTGGGTTATCGTGAAGCCTTTCGGTTTCTGCATCAAAGAATTGTTTTCTACAGTTCATGGTTGCAGGCTGTGCTTCTGCTCGGGCCCGCACATAATGATGCATGAAATTGCTCATGTTTCTGTAGACATCGAGTTCTTTAAGGAACCAAACCGCTTGGTAGCGTTCTTTTTCTTCGGGCGACATTTTGTCTTCGCGCAAAGTTGGGGGCTGCTCGAATTCACCAATGTTCGCAGCTTTTCTGAATTCAGCAGCAAGCTTTCGTTTAACAGCTTCATCTTCAGCCGATTTGAACATCATGTGGTTCTGCTCTGCGTGATCTTGCCACATGCGGGCTGCATCTTCCCATGCTTTAAGGGACCATTTATCACGGCCATTCCCTATAAGGGCAGGGGCCCCATCACTAAAATTATCGCCTTCGAACCAGCCATAGATTCTCCAACCTGTATCATCAAACCAGCCTTCTTGCTGCAATCTTTCGCCTATGTAGCTTTGTGCCCGGGCAGGGTAATTTCTGAAAATAAGTGTTGCTATGTTCTTTGGCTTCCGTTGCAGGTTTCTATCCACCACAGGTTGGGTGGAGCCTGGCAATACATCCGCTGGAGGAATTGGCTCTTGAGAATAAGAATACCAAGCACGCGCATCTGCGAAAGCATCGAAATCATCACCAAGGCGCGATTCATGGGTTAACTCGCCAGGTAAAAATTCTACTTGGGGCTTTTCAACACGCCTTGGGGCAGGCAGCACTGGGAACCTTTGTTCAACTGGTTTTAACTTGTCCTTCTTCGCTTCCCAAGCATTAGGTGGTGCTGGCGGTGTATCTTCGAATAAGGATGGTACCACTTGATTATCAGATAGAAACCCGATTACCGCATCGACTGATTCGCATGAGAATTGCCTTGCTTGTTCATACTTTGTTTCCTTGCGGATACCATCGCGCAACCTGCGAACCAACTGCGGGTGATCCTTACAGAAATTATCGAATTCACGCATAGCCTTTTCGATACGGCCCTTCATCGTCTGATTGGTTGGATTTTCTGCAAGGTAAGATGCGAATTCTGCCCATCGCAATTCCTTGCCCTCATCCGTGAATACTCTGAATCGGGAAGGGTCACGCTCGCTGGGCGGGATGCAGCTTAGCTGAAATATTGATCTTAAAGTGTTGGTTTCATCGCTTTGACAAATCTTGTGCTGGTTGTAAAAACCAATGTTGAAACGCAGATCGGGGTGATGCCGATTTTGCTTTTCACCCTCTGCAAGCAGTTCGATACCCCGAGTGATATAAAAGTACTTATCTTTTACTCTGTCAGATTCCACGGAGACATTGTAAGCAAGATTCCAGCTTTGAAATAGCCATGGTGTTATGAAGTAAGGTTGTAATTTGGTTAACGAGCGAACCAATAATTCGAGTTCATTCCACTGGTTCTTCTTTTGTTTATCAATTGCAGAGATCCAAAGCGCACAGGTCGCAAGGCCCCTAGATCCAGTGAGCGTTAGGCGAATTACAGAACCAGATAGTTCTACATCGCCTCGATTGATTTCCCGGATTGCAAGTTTGCTAGCCTGAGCGTCAATGTTGTAATGGCGCCAAAACCAAGCGAAGGTAAATAAAACAATGATAAGTCCGATATAAATGAACTTACGATCTCTTGCCTGTTTTTGAAAAGGACTTGCCATGCTACACCTCTAACCTGAAAGAAGAAACAGGGTATCGATTAAATCAAGAAGAAGCGATTTCGCGCCATCTCAGCAGGAAATACGCCAGTATTGCCCACGGAGCTAAATAGCCAACTAATATAAGAGCGTTTAATATTATTTGAGTTCCTGAGATATCGAAACCCTCTGCAACAAATACCGTGAAATCCAGCCTCTCTACATCTGGAATTATATCCAGCAACCTGCGAATTATCCAGCGGAAGAAAACATCACTGGTTGTTGCTATTTGGTTTGCAGTCGTTTGTTCTAATGGCGCAGCCATGTTCTCTCTTCTCACCAACCTGAAGAGTGCTTCAACTGGCCCACCACCAGGGTTTACACCCATCGCAACTTGCTGAATAAACTCTTGAACTAATCCACCCATGTATAAAATCAAGGTGAAAAGCAAGCTGATAACACCAGTAAGATAAGTGCTAAGGCAAACTGCAATTCCAGTTACCAAGCACATGCGCAACCAAAGCCCCATTGAACCTTTGAAAAAGTTCAGCGAGAACCAAAGTTTTTCATTGGTGGAGTCTGGGTCATCTGCACGGAAGTACAAGTCGTATTTTGCCATGCCGATGTATTGTGTCGGATCAAGGCAAATTACTTTTACTTTAATGGGCTCAATGGCTCTGTTCGAGCTACGAAGTTCCGTGGCCCTATTATTATCGGGGGTGCTTGCGTTTTTGAATAACCCTGAAGGGACATCCAAGGAAAGTGTTTGGTAATCGAAGATTGGCTTACTAGGGAAAACAAAATAGCCATACTTTTCAGCGAGTTCATTTTCGATCTGGGCATCGGATTTGCCATTACGGTTTAGCAGTGCCTGCCTTTTTTCTCGTTCATAAATTTTGTCATCGCCTTCTCGGTAACGCCAAGTTTGGAAGGTGAAAGAGCAAGCCACGCCCCGGTTTTCACGGCCCTTGGTGGTGCGATAGATGTCGAAGGTGAATTCTGCGCGAACCTTTTCCCGGTCTGAAAGATTTGTTGGTGGAAAAGGGAAAGTCCAAACTGCAGTCGCGGTGCCTTTTCCGCCCATGCCAGGCCCAGCGATGTAACTGCGATATTCCCACTCGCGCCCTACATTGTCGCCTTTTTTGTCGCTTTCTGTATTTAAAAAACTCAGATCACCATATAGAGGTACTCTAGCTTTTAAACTTTCAGAGGCTGCAGCAGGATCGATCCCTCGAATCACATAAAGCAGACTTGTTGCAGTCATTACAAATAAAATCACGGTCATTAATGCAGTGAAACCTAAGAACCTCCCAACAACGATTTCAAACCTTTCAACAGGCTTGGTGACAATTGTGTGGATGGTTTGGCTTTTAATATCTGCGGGTATGCTGAAGGCTGCAAGTAATGAAGAGGTTAATAAAAACAAAGGCGACATCGCCCAGTAAACAACCTGTACATAACTTCGAACCTGATCCTCTGGTTTGTAGGGGATGAACCAGCTTGCAAAAAGAAAAATAAGCAACAGGGCAGCAAAGGCGTAAACAACTTTTCTGCGGAGTGCCTCTTGGAAGCTTAATTTGGCTAAGCCGAATATGCGCCTTAGGCTAAACCTAGGTAGGTTGCAAATAAAAGGGAGCAAGATTGCAGCAAGGCAAAGAGCGCTAGCAAGGAGCTGAAAGTTTTCGAGGAATTTTGCGTTTTGCAAGGCCTCGTATTTGTTTGCATTAGTAAACCGTAATCCGATGGTTATTACAAAAAGAATCAACCCAGAGCCTGCCAGCGCACTAAATAATATCTTCTTCCAAGCTGGTATCCTGCTTTTCTCGACGGCAGAGGTTCGTAGCCATCCAAATACCAGCCATAACAGCAGGCCTAGGCAGGCAAATCCGCCCACACTTTGTACCCATTGCAAGATACCCGAGGGAACATCCACCCAGGATAAAGGGTCTCGTTCAACGAACAATGTTGCAAATATAAAGGAATCCATGTTTCAAAAGCTCCGGCTTTTCCTTTTGCTATACCCAAGCGAAATGTTGAGGTTATTTTATTTTGACATCAGAAGGTAAAAACCTTCTGCCAGGATGAGCTTTGCTCTCTTCCACAATATGAAGGAAATAATCTTCTAGGGTGGTGGTCGGGTGCCCAAGGGAATCCAACTTTCCACCATGACGAGTCAGAACTTCTGTAAGTTCCCTGCGCAAAGTGTCATTAATTTGCAAGCCGCTCGCTCTAAGCTCTAGCCTGTTTACATCTTGCAAGAGTTCTTTTACATTACCATAAGCTTGCAACTCGCCTAAATTTAGAATGGCAATTCGATCACAAATATCTTGTACATCTTCCAATCGATGGCTGCACATGATGACTGTTTTGCCTTGATCGCGAAGTTCGACAATCAGGTTTTTCATCCATCGTGCGCCTAAGGGATCCAAACCGGAAGTGGGTTCATCCAAGATAACAAGATCTGGGTCGTTGATCATTGCCTGAGCCAGGCCAATTCGTTGCCTCATCCCTTTTGAGTATTCTTTAAGAATGCGTTTGCGGTTTGATGTCAAACCAACCCGTTCGATCCATTCTTTTGAACGATCGTTTCTGGTCTTGGCGTCCATGTTGAATAATCTACCATAAAAATCTAATGTCTCTTCAGCATTAAGGAAGCGGTAGAGATACGATTCTTCGGGCAGATACCCAATGCGTTCGTTTTTTGTAACATCGGCTGCGGGCTTGCCAAATACAAACGCTTCGCCATCGGTTGGGAAGAGCAGGCCTAAAAGCAGTTTGATGGTTGTGGTTTTCCCAGAGCCGTTTGGCCCCAGCAAACCGAATATTTCACCTTTTTTGATTTCGAGGTTTAAGGCACGCAGAGCAGTATGCTTCTGGCGGCCCCAAAAATCGCGGTACACTTTTGTAAGCTTGCGGGTTTCTACGATTACTTCACCAGACATGAACACCTCTATTGCACTTGTTTCCTGAAAAATATTAAACAGATCAATCTGTCAAAATTTCTCAATATACCCAAACACATATTGATTGAGTGTCTACAGTATTTTGTAGCCTATAAATCCTTCTTCCTTGTCACTTCCAATTTATCCTAATGCTACCAACGACGGAGATCAAGTAATAAGAAAAGGATCTTTTAAAGAAATGATATTTTACTTGTAAATGGGTAAGCGATGTGAAGATTTGGAGAGTATTGCGTTGTGTTTACTATACGCCAAACCCCTGTTTTTTGAGCTTAAATTTAACTTGTGTATTTAGCAGTAAGGGATCCATTTTCCTTCGATGCTTAGTATTTCGTTTGGCTTAAACCCCGCTTTGTACTCGAGCGATTGGCACCCCTTAACATAATATCCCATGTAAACATGGGGTATGGCCCTTCTCTTTGCCTCATTTATCAACGTCATTACATTCCATATTCCCAACCCGTGCGAATAAAGGGTTGGGTCGTGAAAAAAATAAATCGCAGATAAGCCACATTTTAGTCCATCCACATACCCCACACCGCAAAGTTTTCCGTTTTCACGATACATCCATTGCTCTACTGGAAAGGGATTGTCTAAAAACGAACTATCAAAAGAAAACTCGTCCCGATGTTCTTTGATGGGCCAATCCCTTGAAAATGACCTTTCTGCATGAAATCTGTCATAAAGATCCATGATCTCCTCGGAGAGGAATGGTTCTTTGATTTCTAAAGTGATGCGACCTTCATTTGCTTTGAAATTCCTAGCCTGACTTCGGTTTGGCTTAAAATCTTTTACAGGAATTCTTAACGATTTACACTCATTGCAATTTTCGCATCTGGGCCTGAATACTTGCCTGCCAAAGTGCCTCCATCCTGCTAGTAATCGTTGTTCATATTCGGCGCTCGACATCTCTATTATTAGATCGCATTCGGTTATGCTTTCTTTGTCTGCTAAGTAATGGCAGGTATCAGGTGGGGTTATAATATTCAACGATATTTGCATCTTGGCCTTCCATGGAAAGCGGTACTCGGTTTTAAATACTATTGCCTTGAACCTCAATCATTTCAAGGCAAGAATATTAATATGGCTGCCTTAAAGATTTGTGCTTTAAGGTTGCAGGATGGTTAGATTTAATAATTTAAAGGATCTTTTTTATGGCTTATCAGCATGAAGGATTATGCAAGCTTGCGGAATTTTGTGGAATTGAAAAAGGTTATTATGATGCGGGTGGGAAGTGGGTTCAGTCTTCTAATGAAGCATTTATCGCTATATTAAACCAGTTGGATGTACCAATAAATCATCCGGATGAATCTCCACATTTTTTGCATTCAAAGTCGCTCATAGAGTGCTCTAAACCACTTGAACCCGTGAGTGTTTCCTGGTTTTCAGCAGAGCAGGGGTATGCAGAAATCCCCTTGTTGCTTCCAAAGGATACATTCCAAGGCGTTTGCAAAGCTCGTTTAAATCTTGAAAATGGCACACATATAACTTGGGAATTTTCGACATTTGAACTGGTTGTATCTTCTACGAAGTCCGTTTTTGGTAACGAGTTTGTTACCCTCCAAATTGAAGTCCCACAAAAAATACCCCTGGGATGTCATCTTTTTAATCTTGAAGGCCCCTTTGGCAACTTTCAATCCGCCCTTTTGGCTGCCCCCAAAAAGGCCCATGGCGCAACTTTCGAGCGCCAACAAAGAAACTGGGGCATTTTTCTGCCCTTATATGCTGCAAAATCTGATCGAAACTTAGGTGCAGGCGACTTTACCGACCTTGAAAACCTTATCGAGTGGACGGCCAAACAGGGGGGAAAAGTCGTTGGCACCCTTCCTTTGCTTTCTGCCTTTCTTGATGAACCTTGCGAAATTAGCCCTTATTCGCCTGCAAGTAGGTTGTTTTGGAATGAATTTTATCTCGATGTCGAAAGAATTGCAGAGTTCGAATATTCGCCTGATGCTAGGAAGTTGTTTCAATCCCTAGAGTTTCAGCGCGAAGCAAAAAGTTTAAGAGATTTGGATTTGGTTGATTATCCAAACGTCATGAAGCTTAAAAGAAGAGTCTTGGAATTACTGGTTCTAGATTTTCTGCAAACTGCCAATCCTGTTAGAAAAGCAGCATTGGATGCTTATATTGCCAAAAGACCTGAAGTCTTGGATTTTGCGCTTTTTCGTGCCAATGTTGAAAAATTCAAAGCATCTTGGCATTCTTGGCCCTCTGATTTAAATGCAGGCGCCTTAAACGATAACGATATCGACCCTTTGGTTCGGTATTATCACCTTCTTTCTCAATGGTGGGCTGAAGAGCAGATTACTAATGTTTCTGAAAAAGCTTTGCAATTCGGTGCTAGGGGGCTTTACTTGGATTTACCCTTAGGCGTAAATGCTGATAGTTACGATGTGTTTAGGCACCGGGAACTTTTCGCAATGGGTGCTTCAGGCGGGGCGCCCCCCGATAGTTTCTTTACCTTGGGGCAAGACTGGGGTTTCCCACCTCTTAGGCCTGATAAACTTTTAGACAACAAATTAACTTACCTGCGAAGTTGCCTTACACACCATATGAAGCATTGCTCCATGCTTAGGGTGGACCATGTGATGGGTCTACACAGGCTTTATTGGGTGCCTAAAGGGCTGGGAGCCAAGAATGGTGCCTACGTTCGTTACAATTCAGCAGCTATGTATGCTGTTTTTAATTTGGAATCCCATAAACACAAGGCGTTAATCATTGGGGAAGATTTAGGAACAGTACCCCCTGCGGTTCGCCCGATGATGAAAAATCATGGTTGGCATCGGCTTTGTGTAGGGCAGTTTGAGGTAAACCCAACAGAGGGCAGGGTGCTTAATGAAACTCCTGAAGGGGCGGTTGCCAGTATAAATACACACGATTTACCCACTTTCGCCTCTTATTGGTTGGGCACCGATATCGCTGAAAGAGTGGAAATGGGTCTTTTAACCCAAGAAGAAGCACAACAGGAACAGACTGCACGAAAAATTATGCGTGAAACCGTATTAAAGGAGATTGGTGCGGAAAACCACGAGGAAATTACTGCGTTAGAACAAGAAAAACAGATGGAAATGGTCTTGGGCAGTATCTTTGATGAATTAACACAAAGCAATGCTGGCACAGTACTTGTGAATTTAGAAGATGCTTGGTTTAGCAGGGAACCGCAGAATGTACCCGGAACTTGGAAGGAAAAACCCAATTGGAGGCATAAATCGAGGTTCAAAGATGCGGAATTAGACGGTGTGGCGTATTTAATGAAGATCGTGGGAAAAATAAATCGAGCAAGAAATAGCTGATTTTAAAGCGTTTTTTGAAGCTTTGCAAAAAATTTCTTAAGCTCCCCTTGTCTTGGAGCTCCACAGCCCTAAAAATCATTATGTGTACTGGATAAATGTTACGACACTTAGCCAGTAAACGACACAGAGCTTCCAATGGGAGCTTTTTCGGTCTTTGACAATTAGGCAGCGGTAAGAAGTTGCATCGCAAGATCAAACAACAAATTAGAGTAATCTAAGTCGAGTTGTTGAAAGTGAACTTTGCGAGAGCCTTTAGAATAGAGAGAACTTAAGGATCGTTACATTTGATTAATATTTTCTTAGCGGGAAGTATTAATCGTAATCTGGAAGTCGATTTTTGTTTTTTTTCAATTCGTGGAAACATGAAGAGGAGAAGACGGGATCGATGCGTCCAAATTACTAAGGGCATGTGGGGGATGTCTTGGCACCAAAAGACGATGAAGGGCGCGGAAAACTGCGATAATCCCGGTGGAGCTGTTAAACAAGCGTTGAGACCGGGGTACCTGAATGAGCTTACACTGAATACATAGGTGTATGCGGCAAACTCGGAGAACTGAAACATCTCAGTACCCGAAGGAAAAGAAAGAAAAATCGATTCCGTAAGTAGCGGCGAGCGAAAGCGGAACAGCCTAAACCAACTGGAATTTCTAGTTGGGGTTGTAGGATCAGACTTAAGACTGAGTATACCTAACCAAAGCGTCTGGAATGTCGCACCATAGACGGTGAAAGTCCCGTAGGTAAAAGGTAGAGACAGTTTGTTTGACACCTGAGTAGGGCCGGCCACGTGGAATCCGGTCTGAATCTGCGGGGACCATCCCGCAAGGCTAAATACTCTTTGGTGACCGATAGCGAACAAGTAGCGCGAGCGAAAGATGAGAAGAAACCCGATAAGGGTAGGATAGTGAACCTGAAACCACATGCCTACAAGCGGTCGGAGCCCAGTGGCGCAAGCCCGGGTGACGGCGTGCCTTTTGCATAATGATCCGGCGACTTACCGTCATCAGCCAGGTTAAGCCGTTCTGCGGCGGAGCCGAAGCGAAAGCGAGTCTGAATAGGGCGAATGAGTTGGTGGCGGTAGACGCGAAACCACGTGATCTACGCATGGGCAGGATGAAGTGAGGGTAACACCTCATGGAGGTCCGAACTCACTAGTGTTGAAAAACTAGGGGATGACCTGTGCGGAGGATTGAAAGTATCATCAAACGTGGAGATAGCTCGTTCTCTCCGAAATAACTTTAGGGTTAACGTCGTGACAGATGACATTGGGGGTAGAGCGACTGAATGCGCTGGGGGGCCTACCAGGCTACCCCTCGCAACCAAACTCCGAATACCAATGTACCTTATCACGGCAGCTAGACGGCGGGGGATAAGCTTCGTCGTCGAGAGGGGAACAACCCAGACCGCCCGCTAAGGTCCCTAAATCATGCTCAGTGCGAAAGGAAGTTGGATTCCTGAGACAGCCAGGATGTTGGCTTAGAAGCAGCCATCATTTAAAAAGTGCGTAATAGCTTACTGGTCGAGGAGTCCTGCGCCGATAATGAACGGGACTAAGCATGATACCGAAGCGGCGGGTATAGTAATATACGGTAGGAGAGCGTAGCACACTAGATTGAAGGGGTACGGACAACGAGCCCTGGACGAAGTGCTAGTGATCATGCCGGAACGAGTAACGATAAAACAGGTGAGAATCCTGTTCGCCGAAAACCTAAGGTTTCCTGGGGAAGGTAAATCCGCCCAGGGTTAGTCGGAACCTAAGATGAGGCCGAAAGGCGTAGTCGATGGACGGCAGGTTAATATTCCTGCACCGATTTTGTAGACAAACTGAGTGACGCTGGCAAGGAAAAGATCGGCCTGTTAGATTAGGCCGTCCCGAAAGGGCGAGGGCGTTTACGATCCCGAAGTCTTCGAATTGACAGACAAGAAAAACCTCAGCGCGGACGAAACAAAACGCCCGTACTAAAACCGACACAGGTAGGTGAGATGAATATTCTAAGGCGCTCGAGAGAACGCTCGTGAAGGAACTCGGCAACATAACCCCGTAACTTCGGGATAAGGGGTGCCCTCCTCCGGGAGGGCCGCAGTGAAAGGGGTCTAGCGACTGTTTACTAAAAACACAGGTCTCTGCGAAATCGTAAGATGATGTATAGAGACTGACGCCTGCCCGGTGTCGGCAAGTTAAGGAAGAGGGTTAGCCGTAAGGTGAAGCTCGCAACCGAAGCTCCGATAAACGGCGGCCGTAACTATGACGGTCCTAAGGTAGCGAAGTTCCTTGTCGGGTAAGTTCCGACCTGCATGAATGGCGTAACGACTGGACCACTGTCTCCACGAGCGACTCGGTGAAACTGTAGTTGTTGTGAAGATGCAACATACCCGCAATTAGACGGAAAGACCCCGTGAACCTTTACTGCAGCTTAGTATTGGGTTTAGAACCAGCATGCGTAGCGTAGGTGGGAGGCTTTGATCTAGGCGTTCAGGCGCCTAGGGAGCCAACAAATGAAACACCACCCTTGCTGTTTTTGAATTCTAACCCCGACCCATGAATCTGGGCGGCGGACAGTGCTAAGTGGGCAGTTTGACTGGGGCGGTCTCCTCCCAAAGAGTAACGGAGGAGTTCAAAGGTACCCTCAGCCCGGTCGGCAATCGGGCAACGAGCGTAAAGGTAGAAGGGTGCTTGACTGCGAGTCTCATCAGACGAGCAGGTGCGAAAGCAGGACTTAGTGATCCGGCGGTGCTGGATGGAAAGGCCGTCGCTCAACAGATAAAAGGTACTCCGGGGATAACAGGCTTATCTCCTCTGAGCGTTCATAGCGGCGAGGAGGTTTGGCACCTCGATGTCGGCTCATCGCATCCTGGGGGTGGAGAAGCTCCCAAGGGTTTGGCTGTTCGCCAATGAAAGCGGTACGTGAGCTGGGTTTAGACCGTCGTGAGACAGGTCGGTCCCTATCTGTTGTGGGCGTAGGATACTTGAGCAGTTTTTTCCCTAGTACGAGAGGATTGGGAAGGACGTACCTATGGTGTTCCTGTTGTCACGCTAGTGGCATCGCAGGGTAGCCACGTACGGCTCGGATAAACGCTGAAGGCATATAAGCGTGAAACCCTCTGCAAGATTAGGTATCCATGTTCTTAGAACGAAGACTCCTTGAAGACCACGAGGTTGATAGGCTGGGTGTGCAAGGCTAGCAATAGTCTTAGCTGACCAGTACTAATAGTCGATTGTTTGGACGCATTGATCCTTTTTTCTCTTCAGGTTCTCCAAATGTTTCCGCTTCTTACCGCTGCCTATTTGTCACGATCTTCCCGGTGAGCTTATCTAGATGGCCACACCCGTTCCCTTTCCGAACACGGCCGTTAAGCATCTAGAGCCAATGGTAGTCCGTCAAGGGCGAGAGTAGGTTATTGCCGGGTTTTTAAATAACCTCCCTTCGGGGAGGTTATTTTTTTATACCCCACTTTTCTCATTCACTTCTTTCATTTACCGCACTGCCTTTTTTGTCTTTCACATCATTGTTTCTTCATTTTCCATTTCATCTTATATTTCGCATTCTCAACCAAACCAAACTTGATTCCCAACGCCATCGTTTCGATATATCCCTTTCTCTTCTAAACTTTAGGTCCAAAGGAATAAATCCTATTATGGAAGTTTCCTGGGCCCACGATCCTGATTCGCATGAAAGGAAGGATGAAAGGATGGATGGATGGATGGATGGATGGATGGATGGATGGATGGATGGATGGATGGATGGATGGATGGATGGATGGATGGATGGATGGAAGGATGGAAGGATGGAGG
>CAJCCR010000266.1 GCA_903960945.1 uncultured Planctomycetaceae bacterium | reverse complement strand
CCACAAACAATATCGTTGGCAGAATCAGATGTAAGCCTTTTAGCTTTTCCACCTTGAGCGGGAATAATAAAGCAATCATAACTGCCATGCCTGTTGGAACTAAATGCAATGAATTTCCCATCAGGGCTGAATGCAGGCTGAAAATCATGTGCGGTATGAATGGTAAGTGGTCGGGCATTACCACCCGTAGTGTCAACGGCCCAAATATCGCCTAGATAACTAAAAACAACTGTTTTAGCATCGGGTGAAATATCAGGAGTACGAGGAAAAAGAATCGGCTCCTGCCCAAATGCCAAACTAGGAATTAATAACAGACAAAAAGGAATATAACGAAGCATGGAAAACCTCTAAGGCAGGGGCTGCTTTTCAGAACCATTCGCGATTTCTTCAAATTAAAGGAAGAATGACCAAATAGCTATTTAAACCTTGCAGAAAGCTAGGGAAAGGGCTTCGATTATAACGATGGCAGGGATCAAAACCAATTAAAGGGGGAAAGCCTAGGTTGCTGGAGTTTGTGCGTTTTCTTTTGGAACTCGGAATGCCAGAAGCATTAGTAGGCAAGCGCCACCGACCAACCAGCAATCAGCGAGGTTGAAAACTGGCCAATCGAAAAGGTAATTCCAATGGAGAAAATCCCTGACACCGTTGAACACTAACCTGTCATAAAAATTGCCTAGGGTTCCGCCTAAGATAAATCCCAACGCAATAGTAAGTGCCAGGTCGCTCAAGGAACCTTTTTGGGTACTCCAAAAAATAATCGCCATCGCAGCAGCGCAACTGATAACGGCAAAAAGCCCATTGGCAAGGCTTTGATGGTTACCAAGAAATCCAAAAAGAGCGCCTTGGTTCACATAGGGAATAGGATTTCCACGGGAATCTTTCTTCATCTGCCTGGTTTCCAAGTCGTATTGGAATTGGGCCACAAGATGAAAACCACCGCCTTGTTGCGATTGAAATAAACTATGAACATGATTGGTAGCGGGGTCACTAAGCATATCAAAAATGATGTACTTGGAGGATTGGTCTGCTGCGAGACTGCAAACCGCAAGAATCCAGAAAAGAATCCGATTTAAGGTTTCCGACATTTATCTATAATCCTTAAACTCATTATTGTTTCAAAGCCACAATCCATTGTGTTACTGTATTACCTGAAATGTCGAATTTACCCAAGTGCAACTCGCCTTGAGAAGTTGTACACTATAACAGTTTGCTTGCCAAAACCATCAGTATTTTTAATCTTGCCAATGGTTATTTGTTTAGAAAGGTAATTATGGTTTCTTTGGATGAAGACATGCTCGTAAAAAAAATCCAGGAAGGAGACCAACTCGCCTGGAGCGATTTGGTTTTACGGTATGAAGGACGGCTAACCAATTATGCACAAAGCAAAATCAAGGATCATGCATCTTGCCAAGATCTAGTACAAGAATCCTTTTTGGGGTTCCTTGCCAAAATAAATAATTTTGACGCTTCGAGAAGCATCCAAAGCTACCTATTTGGTATTCTATCCAACAAAATTACAGATGTTCTCAGAAGCTTAGGCAGGTCGCGAACAGTAGAAACTCCGGTTGATAGCTCGGGTAATCACAAAGTTAGCCCTTATATCGATCCTGCGATGGGCGCCTCCACTTGGTACCGGGGCGATGAAAAGAAAAAACTCGAAAATGATGCGCTCATCAAATGCCTAGGGCTTTTAATCAATCAACTTGTCCAAAGAAAAGATTACCTCAAACTCAAATCAATTGAACTGATCTTTGTGAATGGACTTAGCAACTTAGAAGCTGCAAACATTCTTGGGATTGATAATAAGACCGTTGCATCATATCGCCATTATGCCAACAATTTTATCATTGATAATTTGAAAAAGATGAATCTTTCCCCATCTGTATTCCCCCACCTTTCCGAACAGGATCAAGATTAATGACCATAACTAAAGCGACTCTTGATGCATTCATTGATGACCACCTAAATGAACAAGATTCAATCCGTGTGGAAAAAGCGGTCAGAGAATCTCAAGAATTAAATACACTGCTTAAAAGTATTATCGCAAGTCGTGATATGGGCGATCATTCCATTGGCGCAATCTGGAGGCGCGAACACCTAAGCTGCCCTTCCAGAGAAGAATTAAGCAGCTACCAAGAGGAAGCGCTTGATCCCCAAAGGATTGATTACATCAAATTTCACCTTGAAACCATTGGTTGTAATGCTTGCAAGGCAAACTTAGCTGATTTAAATTGCACGAAGGGGTCGCAAAATAATCCGGATGCAAATGAAAAGCATCAGCAATTCCTCGAAAACAGCAAGATTCTTCTTCCGAAAAAGCAATGACCCTTCATCTCACAAACTTGACTACACTGGATTCTTAAAAGCCTCTGATCTTTCATTATTAAATTCTTTTGGATTGTGATAGATTCTACTTTGATCAAAGGAATGCTAGAATAGTATTCAAGTTAAACAACGCCTGACACGGATCAGCCTCAAAGATTTATACAGGGGAAAGCCATGCTCTTACGAACCTTTTTAACATGCCTTGCTTTGCTTTCATCTACAACCACTTTTGCCCAAACCCCGAAAACAGATCCCCTTTACGAAGAACGTAAAGTTCACGATCCCAATGGCATCGGGAAGTTTTTTAAAGGTCGTGAAATCGCTCATGTCATGGGTTATCAAGCCGCTGGCTGGCTAGAAAGACCCGAACGCGAAAAAGAAGAAAACACAACCAAACTCATCGAATCCCTAAAATTAAAACCCCATATGATTGTCGCTGATGTCGGCGCAGGTAGTGGTTATCTCTCTTTCCGCATGGCACCTCTCCTTCCCAAAGGAAAAGTTCTCGCTGTGGACATCCAGAAAGAAATGATCAAAATCATCAATGCCAAATCAAAACAGAAAACCCTACAGAATGTTGAAACCATTCTCAGCACAGAAAAAGATCCTAAACTGCCTGAAAATAGTGTCGACATGATTATCATGGTTGATGTCTACCATGAATTTGCTTTCCCTTTCGAAATGACTCAAGCCATGTGCAAATCCTTGCGCAAAGGTGGCACCATGGTATTTGTCGAATTCCGCGGCGAAGACCCTGAAGTCCCCATTAAACTGGTTCATAAAATGGCTGAAAAACAAGTTATACTCGAAATGAAGGGCCATGATCTCAAGCACAAAGAAACCATTGGAGTTTTACCCTGGCAACATATCATTATCTTTGAGAAAACTGATCCCCAAACCACTGACACCAAATAAATCAGGATCCACAATATGTCTTCTTCTGAAACTGCGATTGATTGCGGACCTTGGACAAAAAAACATCTCTTAGGCATCGAGGAACTCTCTGTCGCTGAATTGGAAACCATCTTTAAAGCTTCAGAATTCTTTGTCGAAGCAAGCCGTAACCCTGAGAAGAAACACACCTTCCTCAAAGGTAAGGTTATTGCAAATCTATTCTTCGAATCTTCCACCAGAACCCGCGTCAGCTTCGGCTTGGCTGCCCGTAGACTAGGCGCTGAAACTATCGATTTCTCGCCCGCTGGCTCTAGCGTCAGCAAAGGAGAAAGCTTCATCGATACCGCCAAGAACATTTTAGCTTTAGGCGTCCATGGCTTTATTGTCAGGCATTCGGTACCGGGTACGCCTCATCTGCTTGCACAACAAGTAGATGCTTCAATCATCAATGCAGGCGATGGTGCGCATGAACACCCCACACAGGGCCTGCTCGATGCGTTCACCATTCTCCAAGAAAAGAAAAAGATCAAAGGCCTGACGGTTGGATTGGTTGGAGATATCACACACAGCAGGGTTGCCCGAAGCAACATCCACACCCTAACAAAATTAGGCGCCAAGGTTATTGTGTGCGGCCCACCTACCCTTATACCCAAAGAGATAGAGAAACTCGGCGTTCGCTCGAGCTACGACCTTGATAAGATTCTCCCTGAATGCGATGTTGTAAATGTTTTGCGAATACAATTCGAGCGACAACGCAGCGGGCTTTTCCCCTCCATCCAAGAATACTTCAAACTCTTTGGCATGACTATGGATCGAGTGAAAAAATGCAGGCCCGATATGCTTCTACTCGCTCCTGGCCCCATTAACCGCGGCATCGAACTCACCCCAGAAGTTGCCGATATGCCCAATAGCGCCATCTTGAAGCAAGTCACCAACGGTCTCGCAGTCCGCATGGCTGTACTTTACCTCGCTCTTTCTGCAAAGGTTTGATATGCCTGGAATTTCTCTTACTCAGGCAAAACCTCCTTTCATCCTAGCAATCGATGTAGGAACTTCTTCTGTTCGTGCATTGCTTTATGATGCTTCCTGCAGAATCATCGAACCCGAAACTTATTTTGGCAGAGCACAGGTCGCATTACAAACAGATGTCACGGGCATGGCTGTGTTTGAACCACTCGCAGTTCCCAAGGCAGTTGTTGATGTTGTTGATTCTCTATTGGAAAAGCTCCAAGGCAAAATAGATCATATCCATGCAGTTGCAATCGACGCCTTCGTTTCCAGCATGATCGGCTTAGACAAAAACTTTGCTCCCCTTACTCCTCTTTACACTTATGCAGACACCCGTTGCGCAAAAGATGCACAATATCTTCGCGAAAATTACAACGAATCGGATATTCACGATCGCAATGGTTGCATGATTCATAGTAGCTATCTGCCCGCAAGGTTGCGTTGGGAAAAACGAACCAATCCCGATCGATTCAGCTCAGTATCGTATTGGTGGAGCCTTGGGTCATTTTTAAGCCAGCAGTTTCTAGGATGCTCGGATGTTAGCGTTTCCACTGCATCTTGGACAGGGTTGCTCGATCGAAAAAAACTGCAGTGGGATCATTTCTGGGTGCAGGAATTAGGCTTAAAACAAGAGCAATTGCCACATATTTCAGATTTCGGCCCAGGCCTACCTAACCTAAAATCCGAGTGGAAGAAACGCTGGCCCACACTCACCAACGCTCTCTGGTTTCTTGCTATAGGCGATGGCGCTGCTGCCAATGTTGGCAGTGGCTGCACTAATGATCGCAATATCGCCCTAACCATTGGAACCACCGCAGCTATGCGAATTGTTCCTTCTGTTATTCCAGAAAAAATACCCCTCGGGCTCTGGAACTATAGAGTCGATGCTAAGCGGCCTTTAGTAGGTGGCGCACTTACCGAAGGGGGCAATGTTCACGAATGGCTCCTAAAAAGCCTCAGGTTGCCGGAACCTTCCGAATGTGAAAAACTTCTTTTGCAAATGAAACCCGCTGCCCATGGGCTATCCATGCTTCCATTCTTTGCTGGAGAAAGGGCGCCCGGCTGGCGCGATGACGCTTCTGCAACCCTTCATGGCATCAGGTTGAACACCAAACCCATTGATATCTTTCAAGCGGGCCTTGAAGCTGTTGCCCTTCGACTTGGGCAGATCTATCGAAGGCTATCGCCTTTAGCTCATCCTGATCATCGAATTCTTGCGAGCGGAGGGTTCCTTAACTCGCCCGCTTGGGCTCAAATCATTGCCAATGTTTTGGGTAAACCCATTACAGCATGCTTAGAACCCGAAGCCACTAGTAGGGGTATTGCTTGGCTAGCCTTGGAATCAATGGGGAAACTCGATCTCTCCATATCCCAATCACCCGAACTAGGCTGTACTTATGAACCTAATCCTGATGCTCACCTAGTTTATCAAGAGGCTCTTTTAGCCCAAGAAGATCTGTATAAAAAGTTATTAGGGTGATTCATCTTACCGACTTCCCTCTTTGCCCTATACTTTCTATTTACCCAATTTGCTGATTGAAGGGTTATTATCATGGGTTTCTTTTCTGGAAGAGTTTCTTTTGCTCGCTTTAAAGTCAAAGGGAAAGCACCCAATGGCTTCGGCCCAGAACATCTTGAAAGGCTTGAAGAACGAGCAATTGGCAAAGAACGCACCGCATCCCGCGATGGCATAGAAACGGGTTGGAGTGCTGGTGGCCACCTCCTCGATGTTCGGTTCGATCTCGCCAAGAATATTGTCGAAGACACCCTGCATTTTGCTCTGCGCATTGATGCCAACAAACCCCCTTCAGATCTTTTGAAATCCTACACCCAGATGGAACTCGATGCCATCGCTGCTGAAAGCCCAACTGGCAAAGTAAGCCAGAAACAAAAGCGCGAAGCACGCATGGCTGCAATGGATAAACTCAATGAAGAAGCTGCAGATGGGCGCTACTTGCGCAGGAAAGCATACTCTCTGCTTTGGGACGGGCAATCCAACGAACTTTTAGTGGGCACCACTTCCGTTTCTGTTCTCGATAGGCTAATACAGCTTTTCGAACAAACCTTTGGCCAAAAAATCGAAGCGCTTAGTTCTGGCATTCTCGCTCATAAACTTGCAGAACCCAGAGGCCAATCCAGAGCTGTTGATGATGCTCAACATTCTACCTTTTTAAAAGGTGGTGCAGGCAACTCTCCACAATGGGTCGTTGATGAGAACAGCAGAGACTTCCTAGGTAACGAATTCCTAGTATGGCTTTGGAACCTTCAAGACGAGGGGCGCGACACCATCAAACTCGAAGATGGTTCTGAAGTCGCATTCATGCTCGCCCGCACTTTGGCTCTCGAATGCCCCAAAGGCCAATCAGGAAAAGAATCGATTTCCAGCGATGCACCAACCAAGCTTCCTGAAGCAATGCGTGCTTTGCAGAGTGGGAAACTTCCCCGCAAGACAGGAATTACCCTTGTAAGGCATGATCAAACCTACGATCTTGCTCTTAGCGCAGAGCTTCTAGCTGTTAATGGCGCAAAAATGCCTTTGGCAGAGGCTTTGGAAGATCGAGCCCGGCTTGAAGAACGAGTTGGCCAGATTAGGCATCTTCTAGAAACCATGGATCTTCTGTTTGATGCTTTTGGAAAAGTCCGACTTGCAGAAACTTGGAATAAAGACTTAAGCCGCATTCGTAAATGGCTTAAAGGAAATGATGACGAGGATTAATCAACTCGATTCAAAGTACACTCATTGCACGCATCGATTTTGATTAATACTTCAGAAGTAAAAAGTTGTGCTATTAATATCACTAACTTTGGCCGCTTAAGCCAAAGCTCCAGGTATGCTATTAACCGAAGCATTTCTGAAAAAAGATGGCACCTACGAAATCCGCGGTAAAACCAAAATAGGGAAAGTCCGGGAAGGCGAAGTTAAGGCCGATGGCACCTTTGTCGATTTGGAATAACCTATGTACGTAAAAAAAGCGGTAAAGCCCTAGGAATGCTTTACCGCTTGGATATCTTGGTGCTAAACACCAATGACCCTGACGGGATTCGAACCCGTGTCGCAGCCGTGAAAGGGCTGTGTCCTAGGCCCCTAGACGACAGGGCCACGCTCGCCGTTAAGCGAACATTGTTATGATAGGAATTTATGGCCCCTAGCGTCAAGTTAAGCTTCCCAAACATCTTGCATTTCCTGCATATTAAAGCCAAGCAGACAACTAAATCTAGGGCCTAAACCCCATAACAGAAGGCCATTTGTTAAGCTTTACAACCCAAATTAAACCCGCAAATCACGCACATTTAATCCAAAGCGCACAGATTCCTTTTACCTTTGGAAAAGTTGAAAAATCGACTAAAGTTCTTCCATTTCCTGATGTCGGGGAAGGTCTTCCAAACTTTTTAACCGAAAAAGTTCCAAAAACTTCTTTGTCGTTCCATAAGTTATCTCCCGGGCATCGGATTGTCCCCTTTGCACCGAGATAAGGCCAAGCCTTACCAGCTGGCGAATAATCGCAGCGGTATCATTACCCCTTAAAGTGTCAATTTCTTGCCTGCACACCGGCTGCTTGTAAGCAACCAAGGCCAAAGTATCCAAAGCCTGCGGAGATAATCTCGCCTCTTTTAGCATCCCATACAATTTATCCGCAATGATTCGATATTTAGGCAGGATGGTCATTTCATAACCATTACCCTTGGGCTGAATTCGATAAGGGCGGTTTTCTAACTTATATTTCCGATTCAACCCGCCAATGATAACAACAAACTCTTTGAGATCCAGGCCCCGTAGAATTTCACACGCCCTTTGTGATGTTAAGGGTTGACCACCCACAAAAAACATCGCCTCAACCACTTTTTCAATCGGAGGCGGTTGATTTTCAAAATCCGGTGCATTCACGACCTCTTGGGGCAACGCACCTGCAAAATCATCTGCATTAGGTTCGCTAACCTTAGGAACATTCATGCCTTTTTTTTGCATCTTATTGAGCCCCAGAAAAGGTTGCCTTGTTGCTCATTTCAACATGATTAGGCAGCCAAAAAATCCCCGTATAAAATGTGCCAACCCAGCATACCAAAAATACTATCGCAACTCTTTTATGCCAAACCCTCAATTTCCTTAAGCCGGTGAACAGCATAATTCCCATTAGAAATACGCTAGGTACCGCAAAGCATAAATGAATCTTCAACGACTTCGCCAATACTGCATTTTTCCACAATCCGGAAAATAGAACCGGATCTATCATTCGCACCACGATTTCAAACAAAAATAAAGCTGCCACTGTTAATATAAAAAAGGCCAGATTTATTTTGCCATGTAACTTTATTTTACCCTTTGCAAGAGCAATCAACGAAAAGACTAGAAGAACCGTAACCGCCCCCACTGCATATTTGAGCGCGAGAATAACTAGGGTTGGCGTGAGCAAAATTATATCCTGAATTAATTATCGCTGAAATTCACCGAAGAATCGGCTTCTCTCGACAAGGGATTGCGTTGAAACCGTTCAGTGCATTTCGGACACAAATCGTACTTTGCTTTTGTCAACGCAGGCAATGGCTCTATTGTATCAGGATCGCTTATCAACATTGCGATATGTTCAAGGTTATCTTGATCGAGATCTTCTTCCGCCATCGGGCTGTTTTGTTCCATTGCAAATATTTCAATTTCCACCCGGTAATGATTTTTGGACTCTTCGATCATTTGCCCGCAAAGATCGCAAGTGACATGTATCATGAGTTAACATCCTGTGTCTTCGTTTTTAAATCACTAAATCTATTTTCTCCAATAATTCACTAGTGTGTCAAGCGGTAAACACCAGATAAATCCAAACCCATGTTTCACTTTTTTCGTGCAAGTCAAGTAAATAACTCAATCAGGCTTTTAGCAAACAGAAAAATTGCAACGATGGTCTAATACAACCACTCAACTAATTTGAGCCCTAGAACTCGAGAACTACACCGCTTAAAATAATAGTAGATCCGGGGTATAGCTCAGCTTGGCTAGAGCGCTTGGTTCGGGACCAAGAGGTCGCAGGTTCGAATCCCGTTACCCCGACTTTGTCATTATTGCATCGGCTTTTATTTCACAATGATCCATTTTTTGAAATCGTATCAATCTACAAGTCTAAGTGAAGAT
>CAJCCR010000265.1 GCA_903960945.1 uncultured Planctomycetaceae bacterium | reverse complement strand
GATTTTTAGGGCCACTATTCCAATCAATGCAGGCGATGGATTCTTCTAGATGAAGATCTCTGCCTTTACCGGAGGAATCTTTGCGGTTCCAATCGAAGAGCCTGAAGGTTGCATCGGAAGTTTGTTGGATTTCAGCGATGAGAATGCCACCACCGACCGCATGAACGGTGCCAGCAGGAAGATAAAGGAAGTCGCCAGGTTTGGGGGAGAACTGGTGTAAGAGATCGCCTATGGTGCCATCGAGTGAAGCCTTGCGGACTTCGGCTTCGCAAATATTAGGAAGAAGGCCTGCATAGATTTTGGAACCAGGAGCAGCATCAAGAATAAACCAAGCTTCGTTTTTGGAGCCTTCGCCTGGCCATAGATCATTTACCTTGTGTTCATCAGGGTGAACTTGAACCGAGAGCCAATCGTGGGCATCGAGGTATTTGATAAGCCAAGGGAATCTAGCATGTTTAGAAGAGGCGTGGCCAAGAATCGTTTCTTTGTGAGCGGTCATAAGATCGCGAAGAGTTTTATCTTTGAAGGGGCCATCTGTAACGATGCTAAGGTGGTTGGGGTGATCGCTAAGTTCCCAAGATTCGCCGTGTGGGCCATCGTTTACCAGATTTTTATCTAGGTGCGAGGCTAGTTTTCGACCGCCCCAAACCATAGGGCGAGAAAAAGCATGAAAGCGAAGAGGTTGATTCATAAATAGCTCGACAAAAAAGATTAAGCAGCACGCGCTTCAGATTGAACGGAATCTTGATAAGCCCTGACAACAACTTCAGAGGGGCCAAACATGCGTACCGAGCCGTGATCCATCCAAATAACTTGGTCGCAAACGGATTCAATAGAGCCTAAATCATGGCTAACCATGACCATAAGATGAGCTTTTGCCATCATATCTTGCATGCGTTGCCTAGCTTTTGCTTGGAAAGCAAGATCGCCTGCAGAAAGTACTTCATCAACAAGAAGTATTTCCGGATCAATGGAGGTAGCGATAGAAAAGGCAAGCCTGACAAGCATGCCCGCGGAATAAAAGCGGACAGGCATGTTTAAGAAGTCGCCAAGTTCGGTGAAATCAGCAATAGCGTCTTTTTTCGAGGCGATAGATTTAGGAGTTTCACCCTGAAGGTAGCTACGAAAAGCGATGTTTTCCCAACCGGTGGATTCGGGTTCGAAGCCAAGTGTGATTTCGAAAAGGGAAGATATTTTGCCTTCAACGATGCGTTTGCCGCTAGAGGGGTAATAGACCCCAGCAAGAGTTTTTAGGAGGGTACTTTTTCCTGCACCATTATGGCCAATGATGCCAAGACGATGCCCTTTTTCGAGGGTAAAACTTACGTTTTTAAGAGCATCGACTACGATATCGGGGGGCGCCTTGCGTGTAAAAATCTTCCCTAGAAGGAATTCCTTAAGGGTGATGGATTTGCAGGCACGCATCTTAAATGTAAGGCTCAGGTTGTCTAACTCGATTCTCGCCATGTTTTCCAATCCAGAAAATAAATTAAAGATGAAAGATGATACGCTTTTCGGAAGCCTTGAGTGCTGAATAAGCCACGACCATGGCAATCAAAGTAAGAGCAAAGGCCACGCCAAAAGTTTCAGAGCTTGGAAGCTTCTGGTAAATCAACGGGTCGCGAATTAGCTCTAAGAAAGGAGAAAGAGGATTGAATTTCAGAAGTATGCCAAGCCTTCTGCCTTCCAAAACCGAAGGCGGATACATCACAGGTGTGAGGTAGAAAAGAATCTGAAGCCCAACTTCGGAAAGGTGCTTGGTATCACGGAAATAAACGGTTGCGAGGCCAAAAATACAAGAAAGAGACCAAGCAAACAAAAAGATAAGCAACATACTGGGTATAATGGACAAGAAGGGGGCTATTCCTGGCCAACCTAAGAACCATAGGCTTAGTGCAACAACAAGGCCCATACCGATCATAAAATGAAATCCAAGCCCTAGGACGGTTCTGAGAGGGTAAATGGCCATAGGAATTGGTTGCTGCCTAATGTAGGCCTCTGCCATGAAGAAACTGTTGCAACCTGCTGTGATGCTTTGGGTTAGGAAGTTCCAGACAGCCATTCCAGCGAGTAGAAACGGGCCAAAAAAGCGGTAGTCTTGATGAAAGATGCTTCCGAAAACTACACATAGGATGACAGTCATTGCGATGGGGTGTAAAAGGGACCATCCCATGCCCAAAACGGAACCCCGGTACCTTTGCCGCAAGTCATTTTGCACCAAAGAAAACCAGAAATAACGATAAGACCAGATAGAACTTATATAGGCATACATTTTGTCTGACAGAATCCTTTCTGCAGGCCAAATTCTGAACTTAAAAACGACCAACTACTAGCCTCTACCATGTCTAAGGGAAAAAATCAATTCGCCTTTTCGGTTGTTGAAATAAGCCTTGCAACAAAGTGGGTTTTTCGTGGTATAGTTAGACTTATAAGCTTAATTGTTGCCGTTATAGGGTGTAAATAGACCGCTTCTTACGGAAGTAACGAAAATAAGATGCGAAACAACGGTACCAAAAAGATAATATTTTGTAGCGCAAGCCATTCATATTTTAGAATCTAATTGTTAGATACATTTGGCAGATTCCCTGCCCAGTGTACTTTAGACAGGGGCTGATCATGATTCGATATCGATTTGCAATTGGAGCTGCTGGAATCTTGGGCCTAGGTGCGATCATTGCATCGACCAAAGTGCTTGGCGAAGCAGGCAAGGGAAAAAAAGAACAAGATATTCGTAGTACTGGCTTGATGCAGCCGATTCATCAAGACAGGCAATTCGAAATGAAGTTTTCGGAATGCCGTTTTACGGGCCACCCCCTGGTGACTTACAAAACCCAAAAAGACGAGACATACTTTGCACTGCAATTGCAACCGAAGTTGCAAGCAAACGCCCGTATGCCCCGGGATATCTTGCTTTTAGTGGATACTTCTGCGAGCCAGGCTTCGGCACCTTTGGAAATGTCGCGAAAAGTTGCAGGGCTTTTTGCTGAAAGTCTTCAGGCTGAAGATCGCCTTTCGATCATGACCATAAGTAACGATTCAAAACAAATCAGCAGGGGATTTCGCAAGAAGGAAGATGCGGTTGCTTCGGTATCGGAATTGGCAAAAGAATACGCATCGGGTGGTACCAACCTTAAAAAAGGTATCTCTGACGCAATTAGTTCATTTGAATCGATAGCTGGTAGACAGCGCGTTTTGGTTTTCATGGGCGATGGTATGAGTATTGCAGGGCCGATTGATGGTGCAGATCGTGCTGGGCTTTGCAAGGAAATGACAAGCAAGGAAGTAGTGTTTTTCCCTGTGCCAATAGGCTCGAGAATGGACCCTTCAAACCTTCATGGATTAGCTTCGGGAACGGGTGGCATATGCATGCGCATGCTTCCAGGTGATTGGGTTGAAGATTTGCACAAGCGTTTGCAAGCCGCAATCGAAGTGCCAGTGCTTTATTCCGCAGCATTGCAACTGCCTAAAGAAGTATCTGAAGTATACCCATCGAAGTTGCCTCCACTAAGGTCGGATTCTCCGACGCTTGTAGTGGGGAAACTTGAAGCTGGCAAAACCCTCGAATATAAACTTGAAGGCAAACAGTTGGGCAAAGAGGTTTCATTGAATGTTAGTGAGGCCATCCCAGTGTCTGAACCCGAAAATTACTTCCTGCTTCAAGTTGTGCAGCAGTGGAAGAACGTTAAGGAGACGCCTGCTTTAATTCAAGCGGATAGAGCCTTGGCTTTTGCGGCAGAGCAAAACCAGGTAGCAGTGAGCGATCTTAAAGAGAAGGCAGAATGGGCATTGCGGGAAGATAAGTTTGATGCGGCTTCAAGGCTGTTTAATCAAGCGCTTGAAATAGATCCGCAAGATGGCGAAGCCAAAAATGGTTCGAAGATGGTGCAAAAATTACGTGATGGCAAATTAACGCTCGAGCAGATTCGTAAAGAAGTTCAACCTGCCAAGGGCGAAACTATTGTACGCATTGGCGCACAGGGCAAAAAAACAAGAGTCCCCGTGGCTCAAGTACCTGTGGATAAGGATGCTGCTCAAAAGCCTGTGTTACCCGCACCAGCCGTTATTGGTGGCCCTGTTGCAGGCATAAACGAAGGCGATATTCTCAAGGAAACAGAAGCTAGAAGGGCTGTTGCTGATCAGCAAGCGACCCAAACTGTGGACGAAACAATTCGAATTGCAAACCGTTTGGTCACCCGAGATCCAGATGGTGCTTATGAAATGCTGAAGCGTATTTTGGATACGACCCAAACGAACCCAGATTTAAGCCCTAAAGGGCAGAGCAATTTGGTGGGCAGAATTGAACGCGCTTTACAAGGTGTTAAGCGTGAAGGTCGTAGGGTTAAGAGCGACCAAGATGAAAGACTACAATTGCTTGCAAATGCAGATGCGAGAAGTGCTCAAGCAAAAATGGTGGTCAATCAACAAGAGCGAATTACTGAAAGAATGCGCGTTTATCACAACCTAATGAATCAGGCACGCGAACTCGAAGCTAGTAAGCAGGCACAGGGCATCCGTCAAGATATGGTTAATCTTGGTTTGCCCGTACCGCAAGCTGTCAACGCTGCCTACACTGTTGGCCAAAGAGGATTTTACCTTCGCGAAATGCGTGACTTGCAACGAATTCGAGATGACAAATGGCTTGCAACTTTATTCGAAGTTGAAAGATCGCATATACCTTTTCCTGATGAACCAGAAATTGTTTTCCCCGATGCGTCCTATTATGCCCGTAGAAAAGAATACAAGGATTGGGCTGATTTCTCGGAAAAACGTAAAGCCAAGTATGGCACCTCAACCTTTGGAGATGATGTTCCGCTGCCCCGAACCATTGAACTTAAAAACACGCTTTTGAAGCAAGTTCGATGGCCCGGTCTCAAGGATGGCGATTTCAAACTATCCGAAGTTTTGGAGCAACTTAGCCGAGTGTATAACCTTGAGTTTGATATTAATGAAAAAGCATTTGCCGCAGATGGCGTGATGGATGTTAATAGTCAGATTGTTGCATCTGCAGATAAACCACTCCCTCCTGTGAATGGTTCTGTTTCTACCGTTTTGAAAAAGATTCTTGCAAGAGTTCCTGCAGGTTCAACAGCTACTTTCATGATTAGAAGGGAAAGTATCGAAATCACAACAGGTGCTGCATCTATTGCTGAAAAAGTGGTACGCATCTACCCTGTTGCTGATCTTGTTTACCCTCCCCCAAGCGCTTTTAACCAACAAATTGGCTTGCAACAGGCAACCCTATATGGCCAAGCAGGTAGCTTTGGTCTTCAACAACAAGCCGTTCAAAATCAAGGATTCAATAATGCCATCATGGCGGGCGGTATCGGTGCCATTGGTGGCGGTGGCGGTGGCCAGGGCGCACTTGGTGGTCTTGGTGGTGGTCTTGGTGGTGCCGGCTTATTAGGCGGTAACGCAGGCCTCGGTATTGGCGGTGGTATGGCCATGGCGGGCAATGGCGGAAACTTCGGGCAAAACGGTGCAGTAGGCCAACAGGGCCAGTTCGGAAACGCTGGCTCGCAGTTCGGCCAGCAAGGTGGCAACTCCTCTGATGTTTTGATCACTATCATTCGTGGTGTTGTAGGTAATGGCGACAAGGATTGGGCTACCGCACTTGCTGCTCCTGGGGCGGCTCCTGCTGATCCTCTTGCAGACCCTGCTGCTGGGCCAGAAAAAAACCAGATCGGCTACTACTCCACAGCTAATGCTTTGGTTATCAAAGGTACCTCCAGAGTTCATACAAATGCCTATGCGCCAGTTATCAATATTGGTGGCGCAGCAGCAGGTATGGGTGCCTTGGACAAACCCAAAGATGGCAAAGTCATTGTTGAAAACAAGTTCGACAAAAATGGTAAGCCAGTTGTAGCTGCGGTTCCTAAACTTGATCCAGCCAAACTGAAGATTGATCCCCAAGCCTACTGGCAGGAAGCTCTTGAAAAAGCAGGCGATAATCCTTCCATGGTCATCGCAATTTCAGATTTCCTAGCCATGAATCGTTACTTCGATCATGCAGCAGATTTTCTTAAGGCGAACATCCGCAAGGGGATTGTTGTAAAGCCTTGGGTTTATGAAGCACTTTCTATCGCCTTACGCGAAAGTGGTGGCTCACCTGCTGAAATCGAACGCGCTGAAGTTGCTGCAATCGATCTCGAGCCTTCAGATGGTCACGGTTTCCTTAAAGCTGCAAATACCATGGCCGAAATGAAACGATACACCATGGCTCTTGCCTTCTGTAAGCAAGCTGCTCACTTAGAACCTAATACCTCTGCTCCTTTTGAAGCTGCAATTAAGTTCGCTGAACTTGCAGATGATACCAAGGCAATGGATTGGGCTGTAAGCAACCTAATGAAGCAGGATTGGCCTACTGATAATAAAGATCTTCAAGAACTTGCACTCATTAAAGCTGAAGCACTTGCCAGAAAGCTTAGGCAGCCTGGTAATGACCAAGCTCAAAACGCCGCTACTGCAAGTATCAAGGAAAAAGGTCGTAGAGATCTTGTCATCAAGCTTGCTTGGCAGGGTGATGCAGATCTCGACCTTCAAATTAAAGAACCTGTTGGAAGTATTTGTAACCCAACCAATACCCAGACCGTTGGCGGTGGTGTATTCTTGGGCGATTCTCTTACCGAAGCAGGCTTGGAAACTTACACTGCTGCAGAAGCATTCAAGGGTAATTACGAAATCAGAGTCAAGAAAGTCTGGGGCAAAACCCTGGGTGACAAAGCTCAGGTTCGCATTATCCACAACCAAGGTACTGCCCAACAACATGAAGATATCTTCTCTATCGACCTAACCAAGAATGCTCCATTGGTGGTTAAGGTTGCTGAAGGTCGTAGGACGGAACTTGCCTATGTTTCGCCTCCTTCATTAAGGCCTACCAGTAGGTCTGAAAAAATCCGCATGGTTTCGAAGGATATTGGAACCCAACTTCGCGATATTGCTGATCCTGAAGTTACAGGTTTTCAAAGAGGAACTTCGATTGCAAGTGGTGCAATCCCTGTTGAAATGGAAGCACCGGCTGCCAATAAAAACGATGGGAATGATAAGATCCTTTATCAAACCCGAGTTCAGTCCTTCATGAAAAATGCTATGGATATGACTACCCAAGTGGTGCTTTCTTCCGATCGAAGATCAATGAGGGTTTCCGTAACCCCTGTATTTGAAAGCACTGCAAACATCAAGCCCGGTGCTACTGTAGTGAATAGCTCTGTAATTCCAGGGAGTAATTAGTCCGTTATTCAACCCATATAAAGAGGGGGAGAACCTAAGCAAGGATCTCTCTCTCTTTTTTGTTGGCTGTATTCATTAAAGCTTGGCTGATTTAAGTTTTGTCTGTTATGATTAAAACAAAGCTCTTTTTTGTCTAAAGGCTAGGATAGTATGCATCTTTTCTTGGAAATCCTGAAGGATGGCAAACCGAAACAACGCGTTGTTGTTAAGGAAGGTGAAAGCTATGTTGGTCGTGCAGATGATTGCAAGATTCGCATCCCTTCTACAAATGTAAGTCGAAAGCATTGCAAAATAACTTTTAAAGATAGGCTCGCTTTTATTGTTGATTTACAAAGTGTGAATGGAACCTTTGTAAACGGTGCTAAAATCTCTAAGAGTACCAAGCTTCGTGAAGGCGATATCCTTCTGATCGGGCCAATAACTTTCAGAGTAATGGTCCCCACCTCGGTCACCAAGCCAATTAATCCTGTGAGGCCCTCTAAAAATCAATCGTCCAAAAAAGAACCCGAATTCGAACTCGATCTTTTTCCAGATGCCGATTCAAATGATGATAGTAATTCCTTTAGTGTTTCCCCTGATGACAGCGATAGCATTATCCCAATCCAAGGCGAGCAACCACCTCCTAAATCGCAAAGACCGCCACCAAAAAAGAAGAAAACAAATGTAGGCAGCGATGAGTTTGTTGAATTGCGAGGGCGTAACGACCCCCCACATCTTAACGAAACCAATTCTTCCATTCGCATTTCTGATGGCGCAAACCTTAGGGATATCCTCGCTCAGTTAGATGAGCTTGATGATAGATAAGCTAGAATCCTTCTCAGGTGGCGTACAGCTTTTTAAAACGATTTATGATCAAGTTTGGTGCTAGAAGTAAAAGTATCCAAAGGCCAACCCAACCTGCTACACCGATTGCTAAAATGCAGTCCAGCAATACAAGCGATTTTAAGCAGGTTACTACTCCCATTTGAACATTCCTGGGGCTTGGTTCTTGAACTCCACTCAATAAAGCTTTTACCACCCGTGTCATTAGTAGAAAGAAAAGATAAGGGTACAGCCAAGTGGGTGCGTTTTCCTGATGATTGAAAGTTGGGAATATCAATCCGATAAAAAGGGCAAGGATGATGATTAGGCTAGCTGCTATTAGCGAAACACGGTTGCTTTGCTCTGCCTCATACTTTGCGTACCATGTTACCCCGATGATATAGATGCCTATGATCCCTGCCTGCAGAAATGCAATTTCTGTAAGGGGTTGCCCAACCACCGACCAGCCCAGAAGCACATTAAAAAACCTGCATGAACCCATAAGTATCGGGCCAATGATAAAATTCTTCCCGCCCCCATCATAAGCTAAAATGAAGAATGCAATGAGCAATGCAATAGTTAAGGTTGTTCCGGAAAATCCGCGCAACAATTCGACCGAGAGCGCAAAGGCTATTCCCAGTGCCATAAGAATTGCTGCAAAGATTGCTGCATTCTCAGGGCTTATTTTCCCAGATGGAATAGGGCGCTCAGGCCTTTCGATTGCGTCAATTTTTGCATCAAAATAATCATTCCAAACCATTCCCGAAGCGTAAAGAAACGCTGATGAAAATAGCATCAAAACAAAACTTAGGGAATCAGTTTGGCTTATTCCAGCACTAAGCGCACCCAGGCAAATATTACCCAATGCTGAGGGTAATAAAGGAAGCCTGATTAATTGTAGATAAGGTTGCATGATGAAAAATATGATATAGGCAAAAGAGTTGTTTTGAAAGTCTTGAGTTTGAATAAACAAAAACTCTTGCTCCCTTTTCATTCTAACTGCATTTCGGTTGCCGTATCTTTAGTTGTGCTTCGCTGTAGCCTTTAGATTGGTTTGTACGCTCATGATTCGATGTTGCAGGAATAAAAAAAAGCCCCACACTTGTGTGTGAGGCTTTTGATTAACGGCAAGTGTTACTTCTTCTCTTCTTTCTTTACTTCTTTCTTTACATCTTTGGCAGCATCAGCCTTCTTGTCGTCCTTTTTCGTATCGGTTTTCTTATTGTCCTTCTTGTCATCCTTCTTATCATCCTTCTTTGCTTCTTTCTTCATATCTTTCTTTGGTTCTTCCTTTTTAGGTTCGGGAAGCTTGATATCATCGTAGCCCATATTTACATCCACTCCTGGGATGGCTTTAGTTAAGCTTGCTGCGCCTGCTTTTGTTGCCTTGGTTTGCCAAAGAAAAACCTTCTTGAGTTTCTTGAGATCTGCAAGTTGTGCAACGCCAGCATCGGTAACTTCGGTGCCATAGATGTTGAGGTATTCAAGGTTTTTCAAGCCTTTAAGTTCAGCAAGCCCTTTGTCGGTGACTTTGGTTTTTTCCAAGTGCAACTGGGTTAGGCTGTCAACAGATTTAATGTGAACCAGAAGGGCATCAGTGACCGGTTGATTACGCAAATTAAGGTGAACTACACCTTTGAGCTCTTTGAGAGGTGCGAGGTGTGCATCGCCAAACTTTTCATCAGGTTGAAGGTAGGAGATGTCTAGGTGGTTATCGTTTTGGGCAACTTCTAAAACAAGAGCGCCCATTTTGCGAAGTGATTCGATGGCCTTTAATTCGCCTGCGCTTCGGGGAGCAGCTTTTTCTTTTTCCTGCGCGGTTGCAAGGGTTACCATTCCAATTGCTAAAACAAAAAGTCCAAACATACGCATGATCAAGCACTCCTCAAATTGAATCGCAGAAAATAAAAATCGAAGGCGGGAAATAATACCCTTCATCTCACGAATAACTGTTTATAAGGGCAGTCTTGATTGGATTCAAGAAGGAAGCAGAAAATGTTGTAAACAAATTTCACCTGCCAACCTTTTCTTTTCCAATTGTCATGCGAGGATGTCCAAAGTTCGGAGACCGAAGCCTTAAACAAGGTGTCTAAGGAAGAATCTTTTATGCATTTACTCAAAACCTGCTTTCGGTAATGGTTTTTAGAAAGCTGTAAGTCTCTAAATGGTAATAGTTAATGGGAATTTGTTGCGCTGTGGTTGATAATGTTCAGAAAATAAGGTATAGTGTACAAAAGAACATAACGTGGGTTGCATATATTTATTTGGAGACTTTTCATGCTTAACGAAACCCAATCGCAATCTTGCGATCACTCAGTCTTGGCGAGAAAAGCATTGCCTGCCCAAGTAAAAGCTTGCCCTTTATGTTCTGGGCAATGGGTTTCCCTTGGTGGGTTGTCTAAATGTATGGTTTGCGGTTTTATACTATGTGAAGGTTGTGGCGAAGGATCCCTGTCTCTTGAATCTCGATGATGTATTTTTTTAATCTCAAGGAGGAGTTTTACCATGTTAGTTTTAACCAGAAAAGCTGGTGAGCAAATTAGAATTGGCAACGATATTGTTGTTACTGTTCTTGAAGTGTTGGGAAATAAAGTTCGGGTTGGCATTGATGCCCCGGATAATATTTCCATTGTTCGAGGCGAATTGATCAGAAACACTGTTCCTGACGAACTTTCAGTTGATGATAAACCAATTGCAATTCGAATGACGGTTACACATCATCATAATTAGTTCCGCTTGCTTGTTCTGTCTTGGCAAGCCAATTGATTTTATTTAATCATGGAACCAAGGTCTTGCATGTTTCTGATAATCCAATTGCTTCTTCCTTAGTTGGTGCCTCTGCAATCACCCTAACAATAGGTTCGGTGTTGCTTGGCCGCAGGTGAATCCATTTTTCCTGCCAGCTAATTCTTAAACCGTCCGTCCGATCGGTGCCTCCATCAGGGAAAGCTTCTGCAACCCTTTCGTACCAAATTTCTAAGGAGTTTCTGTTCATATCAATTTTATCTTTGTGGATATTAAATAGTGGTATTTCTTTGGCTAGGTCTCCGAGTGATTTCTTTTTTCTGGTCATTAACCCAAGGATAAGCGCCATGCCGATAAAGGGGTCGCGCACCCACCCAATTCTTGGATCGATAACCCCGCCGTTGCCTTCTCCTCCAATCACTGCACCCTTTTCAATCATAAGATCTACCACATTGGCCTCGCCCACAGCGCTACGGTAGCAAGGTTGGTTAAATCTTGCTGCAGCATTTTCGCTGGCCAGAGAGGTGGACATATTGACAACCATGGGGCCTGGTTTTTCTTCTAGTCTTGCCCATGCAGCAAGTGCGAGGGTTAATTCCTCGCCTAGAAATTCGCCTTTCTCGTTGAATAATGCCAGCCTGTCTGCATCTGGGTCTAAAACAAAACCAGCATGAACCTTGGCTTTCTTTACCATTGGCCCGATGCTTGCAAGATTTGTAGCGATGGGTTCGGGCTCATGGGTGAAGTTGCCATCAGCTTTTTCACCGATCAAAATTGCTTCAACACCAAGTGCTTTAAGAAGCTTTGTTGCAATCGGCCCTCCAGCCCCGCCATTTGCATCCACAAAAACTCGCCAGCCACTTTTTGCAACCGCTTCAACATCCGTAACTGCAAGAATCTTCTGTACATGCTTTTCCACTAAATCCGTAGTGCTTGTTTCCTCTGGGGCTTCATCCCATTTGCTATGACTAAATGAATTTGATTCATACCGTTTCTT
>CAJCCR010000264.1 GCA_903960945.1 uncultured Planctomycetaceae bacterium | reverse complement strand
GCCTTGTTCAGCTTTTGCCAATCTGCATCTTTGGTGCGATACCACATGCCTAAATCAGTTATTTCTGCTGCAGTAAGCTTTTGATTGGCTTTAAGTTTTTCTAGTGCGGCTTGGGTTTTCTCGGGCACGGGAAGCACCGCAAGTGCGGGTTTATCCATCGAGGAAAAAGTGACTCTTAATTTTCCTAGATTGTGCTGATTGTTCCCGTTGAAATTTAATGTGATGATCCATTCTGCACCGTGGGGAAGATCAAGCGGCTTTTCCAATTCGTAAACAGCCTGATGATCCTTGCCAAACTGCGGGTCAATTGCCCAAGAAGATTTCTTGTCGCTATCGATGGTGGCCGAGGCGGGCAGACCTTTTTGATCAAACGATGAACGAACCGATTTGAATTTCACAGGTTGCGCAGAAGTTGGTTTGTTCTTGGAATCAAAAGGATTGACGGTGACTTTGAAATCGCTGAGGGCGAAGTTGCCATTGGGTGCACGACCCGGCCCGCCCTTCACCAGCGCAGCATCTTTAAACGCTTCAAGTCTTAACGCAGTTACATGCTTGGTGGTGGAATTTAAAGTGATGGTGTAGGTTTCGAAGTCAGGGTTTTTGCCAGTTGCAGTAATAATGCCGTTGGAAAGTATGCTAAGGGATGTGCCATTTTTCGCACTTGCTGTTTTGACATCTGCAAAAAGGAAATCGCTTTGTGGCGCATCCTTCGCCCCAGCCTTAACCCATGCTTCTAATTTTGCAGTTAGATTATCACGCTCCCAATTGCTTCGTGCTTCTTCCAGTTTCTTTTTAGCAGCATCGAACTCCGCTTTTTCCTTGGCATAATTCCCCGTACTCAAATTAAGATCGTAGTCCGATCTTACCGTGGTGGAAAAAGTCGAAGCCATGCGGTAGTAATCGTTCGCACTAATCGGATCAAACTTATGATCATGGCATCGTGCGCAAGCGATGGTAAGGCCCAGCATGGTTGTGCCCACGGTGCGAACGATATCGTCAAGTTCGTCGTAGCGTTCTTTTTCCGCCTGACTTGCAGTAATCTGCGTTGCATGAGTTCCTGCTGCTAAAAATCCCGTCGCCATCATCGCTAGCGGGTTCGTAGGTTCGTATTCATCTCCAGCAAGTTGCCATTTGATGAAGGTGGTGTAAGGCAGATCCTGATTTAAAGCCTTGATTACGAAATCTCGATAATGGTAGGCGTTGGGCCTATCGTAATCTTGTTCGTAGCCATGGCTTTCCGCAAAGCGTGCAACATCAAGCCAATGACGGCCCCAGCGTTCGCCATAATGCGGGTTTTGCAACAAGCGATCAAGCAAGCGAGCATACGCATCATCAGCTTTATCTTTGAGGAACGATTCAACTTCATCAGGAGTTGGGGGGATGCCTAAAAGATCCAGATAAGCCCTGCGAACTAATTTTGTTTTCTCTGCAACAGGGTTCGGGGTGATGCCCTTGGCTTCCATGTTAAATTTAAGGAAGTGATCGATGGGGGTCTTGCACCAACTAGCATCTTTAACTTTGGGTGGCGCAACATTCTTAAGAGGTTGCCAAGCCCAATACTTCTTCGCACTTTCGTAATCGATTTTCTTTACAGCAATAGCGGGCGCAGTTCCTTTGCGTGGGTCGGCTGCACCCCGCTTTACCCATTCGGTAAGGATTGCAATATCTTTGTCTGCTAACTTTCCTTTGGGTGGCATTTGAATCGTATCGTTGTAACTAAGGACTTTTATAAATAGGCTTTTCTCACTATTGCCAGGAATGATTACCTGACCACTTTCGCCACCTTTCATCCAGCCTTCTTTGGTATCGAGAAGCAATTCCCCGCGAATCTTTTTTGCATCCTTGGCATGGCATGAATAGCAATGATCGATGAGAATGGGCCGAACCTTGGCTTCAAAAAAAGCAAAGTCTTCCGCTTCGCCTGCAACTGAAACGCTGGCAAAAAGGAGGCAGGAAAGGATGGCTATTGTTTTCATTATTTTTTGCATGGTGGGATTACATTCAAAACAGGCCTTTTTCAGGCACTTAGAATAACTTTGATACCACTATATATTACCGTTGATTATAATCGGATGCAACATCTTGATGCTGTTAATCTTAAGGCTTTTCGATTACTTGCCGGTATTTTTGACGGGTATGCTAATTAGCAATGCTGCAAATTTAGGTGCTTTGCCTGATGGTTTAAAAACCCCCTCATGGCAACTCAGACACCCGCCAACAAGTGGAATCGCAACCACCCTGCGGTAGAATCCATCTTCGATTACTTCCACTTCTGATTTTCCGTTGGTGATTTCCCTCGCAGCCCTCTTTTCAAAATCAGTATGGGGCTCGTGGGTGAAGCTCATCGCCTTTAAGTTTATAGATAGCCATCGGGCGTCAGTATGCGAGGTCTTTTTCATGTCTGAAAAAACATCCTCCATTGCCCGTGCAGGAACCATGGTTCGTTCCTGGTGAAAGTAACGGTGATGAAGCATATTAAGGGTTGAAAGGTAAATATCATTCATCAGCCCGGCGCGAACTTTTGCATCTTCGCTGGAATATCGCACCTCATAAGGGATGGGTTTTTCAGGATCTTTAGTCAGGGCTTTCGCACCCAACGCCAAGGTTCTGATTAATAAAAAGAGCTTCGGGTGTAACATGATCTTGCTCCTCATTTTCGAACGAGTTTTATCTGGGAATGTCTCACATTTTAAAATGTTATTTTTTCGTGCAGGATTGATCGCACAAGGGAATGATGTTGGTCGTAGATTGAAGCAATTGCCCCAAGGTGACCCGCGCAAAGGCTGCCTCCGTAGCTTCGTATGCCCTATCCAATTCTTTAT
>CAJCCR010000263.1 GCA_903960945.1 uncultured Planctomycetaceae bacterium | reverse complement strand
TTTTGAGCAATTCTGGAAATTTCGTTAGCCCCGATTGCGCCCAGAGCTATTTGTACCGTCTGCATAGTTTCATTTCATTAAGTAGTTATGGGCAGATAGTGTAAAATCCTGCCCTGCAATAGAGAATGTATCTGTAAATGAGGGATTCTTCCACAAGATTTAAGCATTCAGCAGAATATTTATTCCAAGCTTGACAAGTTGCAAATCGCAGGCAATATACATTTGTACATTCATCCTCGTTTTACTGCAGGGAAGCAAACATGCCTCCGGGCTTGCATCATTTGGAATTTTCACCCATCGTTCATCTTGATGTTGATGCGTTCTTCGCTTCCATTGAACAGCGCGATGACCCTAAATTAAAGGGTATTCCTGTTGCTGTAGGCACTGGTGTGGTTGCCAGTTGCAGTTACGAAGCAAAGCGCGATGGCATTAAAACAGGCATGCGACTTTCCGAAGCTAGGCAACTCTGTAAATCTTTACGGGTTGTTCCCGGGGATCATAGGCGTTACGAAATAGCGGGCAGACAAATTCTGGGAATTTGCAAAGAACATTCCAGCGCAGTTGAAATGGCCTCCTTAGATGATCTTTACATGCAGCTTGCACAAACAGGCCCCGCAGAACGCCAACAAATTGCAACCGCATTACGCGAACAGATCTTCCAAGAAGTCGGCCTAAAAGTTTCCATGGGCATGGGAAACAACAAAATGATTGCCAATGTTGCAACCCACCATGCCAAAGAACTTCGCATCTCATCACAACGAAAAACATCATCGCGATGGATCCCTGGTACCTCTATTCTTGCTGAAACAAAGCACTTTTCACCCGTGGTTGCAGTGTTGCCTGGCCATGAAAAAAATTACATCAGCCCTTGGCCCGTCGAAATTCTTCCCACCGTTGGATCTGTAGGCAAAGAAAAATTCATGCGCCTGAATGTTACTCGAGTTGCAGAAGTTGCTGCGCTTCCCCTTGAAGTTCTTTGCGCCATGTTTCAAAAGCGCGGCCCCATTCTTCGCAATTATTCTCTGGGAAACGACTCAAGGCCGCTGCGAACTTCACGCAACCCAGATTCTATTTCCAGATGCACCAGCTTTAATCCACCCACCGCAGATCAGGCTTTTCTTGATGCCATGCTTGCACATCTTCTTGAACGGGCCATCTCTTGGATGCGTTTCAACAAACTCGCTACGCGTTGCCTGAAAATTCATCTCCGCTATGGCGATCTTAAAGATGCACACAACCACCTAAATTTCAAAACAGCTTGCGACTCTGATACGCTTTTGCATCAGGCTGCAAAAGAAAAACTAATCTCATTATTTACACGCAGGCTTCCCCTACGGCTTTTAGGCGTGGAACTTGCGCAACTCGAACCCGCATCTGCATCCAATCTACTTTTCATCGATCCAGAGAAAGAACGCGCAGATAGGCTTGCTAAATGCAAAGAAGACATTCGATCAAGATTCGGTTTTATGGCGGTAACCCTTGGCAGTTCTCTAGTCTTAGCTAAAGACTTAGGCCATGACAGAGATAATTTCAAATTAAGAACTCCGTGCCTGACAAGGTGACCAAATCAGTTTGATTCATTACAATCAGCAAGAGGAGAAAACATCTTGCTGAAAGAATGGGCTGGAAATTCTGGAATAATCGTAGTGAACAAACCCAAGGGCATGTCTTCACGCACAGCGGTGGATCATGTACAGGCATGGTTTGCTGAAAAAATACCCACTGGGCACGCAGGAACCTTGGATCCGCTGGCAACCGGGGTGCTGGTAATTTGTTTAGGCTGGACAACGCGTTTAGTTGAATACATTCAATCGATGAAAAAGGTTTATAAAACGGTGATCATGCTGGGAGCTAATAGTGCAACAGATGATTCCGAAGGGCCGATCGATGAAATCATGGTGGAAAGTCCGCCCACCTTGATAGAAATACAAACAGCATTAAAGCATTTTGAAGGCAAAATATTGCAAACACCTCCCTCAGTTTCTGCGGCAAGAGTCAACGGAAAAAGATCTTATAGACTTGCTAGAAAAGGGAAGCCTGAACTACCCCCTCCCAAAATCGTGGAAGTTTCTTCGATCCACATCATTAAGTATGAATACCCTTTACTTGAATTAGAAATCACCTGTGGAAAGGGAACCTATATTCGGTCAATTGCTCGTGATTTGGGGGCGCTTATAAAAACTGGCGGATATGTTTTGGAACTCGAACGAACCTCTATTGGCACATTTTCAATTGCCGATTCTCATTCCATTAATCAGCCACCAACTACTTCAGAAAAAATTATTCTTCCTCAGGAACTTGCTGTCCAAAATATGCAGAAACTTTCGCTCGAGGGTTTAATTTTAAGGTATGTGCTTAATGGCACTAAAACACCATTCACTTTTCCTGATTCACATATCTCAACAAACAACGTTTATGCAATCATGGATCCACAAAACAAATTCCGGGCAATCGCAGAATACAGACCCAATGACGAAGTTCTAAAACCTCTGAAGGTTTTCCCCTTTCTAGATCCAAACAATTAATCCGTTTACCCCGATATTATGTATCGCCACAAAGCATAGGTAAGATTAAGATGGCGAAACCTTAATTTTTGGAGACTGATCATGACAAATAAAATCCGATTAAAAACTTATGCACTCGCATCACTAAGCCTGCTTGCTGCTGCAATGTTTTTGAACATTCAACTCAGCGCCCAAACCAACCCAGAAGACAAGAACATGAAAGAACAGCCATTGCCTTTCGATCCTGAACAATCCATGAAATATTTGAAAGAAATATGCGATATCGGCACAAGAATCAGCGGTTCCGAAGGGATCGTAAAACAAAGGGTTTTGATCAAAAAGCATTTCGAAGCTCTAGGAGCTAAGGTTTTGGAACAGGAATTCAAAGCTATCCAGAAAAGTACGGGAAGGCCCACCCCCATGGTTAACATGGTCATCACTTGGCATCCCACAGCACGTGAACGAGTGATCCTATGTTCGCATTTTGACACCAGACCATTTGCAGATCAGGAAACCGATCCTAAGAAACGCAAAGGAACATTCATCAGCGCAAATGATGGGGCATCTGGAGTTGCCCTTTTGATGGAAATGGGCAGGCACATGAAAAAATTGAACTGCAATATAGGTGTGGACTTCGTATTTTTTGATGGAGAAGAATTCGTATTCGATCCAGATGATGAATACTTTTTCGGTTCGAAATATTTTGCCCGTGAAGCCCGCAAAAACACTCAGACGATAAAATATCGTTCCGCAGTTCTCCTTGATATGGTTGCAGGAAAAGATGCTAAATTCCCCATCGAACAAAACTCTTGGTGGAAAGCAGGCGCAGTTGTTCGCGAAGTTTGGTCCACCGCTAACGAACTTAAAATCGAATCATTTAAACTCAACGAATTCAGTCGGGTCGCAGTTGATGATGATCACACAGCTTTAAACAATGGCGGCATTCCAGCAATCGACATAATTGATTTTGATTACAAGCACTGGCACAAGCTTTCAGATACTCCGGAACAATGTTCGGGAGAAACCATGGCAGGGGTTGCAAAAGTTTTAGGTAGCTGGATACAGCGGCAGCGTTAAATTTAATCTTTTACATTCCAGCCATCTACAAAAGGTGCATCATGGAAAACAGTCAGATTCTTGCAGGCGCTGCCATTTGCACCGTTCTTATATGGCTCGGATTTGCCAGTTTCAAATCTCATTTCAATGCTGTTTTATTTTTAACAACCCCGGAACCCATACAAAACTTCATACCTTACCAAATCCGCTTATGCAGGCTGATAGGCGGATTCTTCATGATTCTTTTAGCACTAATGCTGGTCTTTGCAATGATCTACCTTGAAGAACCTGCACAGCATTTAGCCGACCTCCGAGATAACTCGGAAGAATCTAAAACGAAACTTGTCTACACCGCAGAACAACTCAACTTTGCAACGGGTTATGCTTTGTTCTGGATAAGCTTTTTAATCGTGCTTTTACTTTTAGTATCAACCAGTAGCATCGATGCGATATTTTCTTGGCGATACCAGAAACAATTACGAGAATCAGTTATAGCACTCAAAAATTTCGGATTAAATAGCAAAAGATCCACCGATACTAACAACCAAGAAAATCATCCGCCTTTTATGGATCAGCAATTCAACAACGAAAACTAATTGGTAAACAAGAAAACATGGTCACAACAATTCTTTCTTTTTTCATGCGTTTGCTTTTAAGAATGCGCTACAGCATTACCATTAATGGCATTGCGCATTTAAACGAACAAAAAAAGGGAACATTGATCCTACCTAATCACCCAGCCTACACCGAACCAATCATTTTGTTTTCCTTACTATCAAAAAATCTAGCACCAAGGCCCCTAGTATATGAAACCTATTATCAAAACAGTTTTATTAAACCTTTCATGCTTTTGTTCAATGCATTGGAAGTACCCGACATGGAAAAAATCAGCCTGTCTGCAAAGCAAAAAGCTCAGGAAGCTATTCGAAATCTCGTAGTGGGATTACAGAAAGGCGAAAACTTTATCATCTGGCCATCAGGAAAACTACAAAGAAAAGGATTGGAATCACTGGGCGGGAATTCAGGCGTCAGCGATATCTTGAAAATTTCTCCCAATGCGAATGTTTTATTAATTCGAACAACGGGTTTATGGGGAAGCAGATTTAGCCATGCGTTTTCAGGCAATCGACCAAACCTGATTTCGGAATTACTTTACTGCACTCTGCTACTTATTTTAAACCTTTTATTTTTCATGCCCAAAAGAAAAATCACCATTACGATTGAACCACTGGATGCTAAAAAATTAGCACCCTTCGAGAAGTCTAAGGTAAATCTTCATCTTGAAAATTGGTACAATCGTGATGCCAGCACAACACCTGTTTATCGACCCTACCACTTCTTATTATTTAGCCAAACAAAAACCTTTCCGCCACTTGAACTCAATGAAAACAAAACACCACCTAATATTTACCCCGATCTATTAAAAAGAGAAGTAATCCAAATCATCAAGGAAAAGTTTCCTGAAGTTATTGCAGACGAAACCACCGATCCAAATTCCGAATTAGATTCTCTTGGCCTTGATAGTATTCAAAGATTAGAACTGCTGATTCATCTAGAGCAACATTTCAAGTTTAATGGTAGCACCGTACCTAACACCGTAGATGACTTATACCTTTTATGTTCAGGAAAATCAAAAACTTCCACGCCGATCAAAGCTCCCAAGGAATGGGACGAAAGCTTCAGAATAAAACCGGAAAGTGAGATTCTTGGGAACACGGTACTTGATTCATTTATTTTGCGTGTGATGAAATCATCAAACCAAATAGCCCTCATTGATGATACATCAGGCATGCTAACTTACCGAAAATTATTTTTAGCATCTCTGGTGATTTCAAAAATCCTCGAAAAGGATCCTGCGAAGCATGTGGGAATTTTACTACCTGCAAGTGCCGGGGGATTCATAGGATATTTCGCTTGCTTAATTGCAAATAAAACACCTGTTTTACTTAATTGGACTACTGGGCCAGCCAATCTGCAACATGCAATAAACTTCCTTGGGATAAAAAAAATATTAACCTCACAACGTTTTATTGACCGGGTTGGAATCTCGATTGAAGATGCTCAATTTGTTTATTTAGAACAAGCCAAAGGTAAAACTGGTTATCCAACGCTTTTAAATTGCATGATCAAATCTTATTTCCCAAATGGTGTTCTAAAAAAATGCAAACGCACTACTAAAATAGATTCAATTGCTGCAATTCTATTCACAAGCGGTTCAGAAAAACGCCCGAAGGCCGTCCCTCTAACTCATAACAACCTGATTTCAAATCACAAAAGCGGTGCACCTTTTCTTGAACTTACTTCTCAAGATACTGTTCTATCTTTTCTACCCCCCTTTCACAGCTTCGGCCTTTCCGTAACAGGCATACTACCGATATTGCTGGGAATGAGAATTGTTTTCCACCCAGACCCAACAGATGCTTCCACCTTAGCTGCCAAGCTAAAAGCCTACGGAGTAACACTCCTCATTGGAACGCCCACGTTCTTAACACATATTCTCGATAAAGCATCAAACCAAACATTAGACAAGTTAAGGCTGATCATATCAGGGGCGGAAAAATGCCCTGCAGCCGTTTTTGAACTAGCACAAAAAGTTGCACCGAATGCCAAATTGCTTGAAGGATATGGCATCACCGAATGCTCGCCAGTAGTCGCAGTTAACCCGCCCAATTTCCAAAAAAGAGACTCCGTTGGTAAACCGCTACCCGGAGTCGAGGTATTAATTCTTGAATTGGAAACCGACAGGGTTTTGAAAAAAAATGAAACAGGCATGCTTCATGTTTCAGGGCCTACAATTTTTAGCGGGTATCTTGGAGAAGAAGGAACTCCGCCCTTTAAGTTTATCAAAAATCAAAACTGGTACATCACAGGCGACCTCGTGATGCAGGATGATGATGGTTATTTGTTTTTCAAGGGAAGATTAAAACGCTTCATTAAAGTAGGTGGTGAAATGATTTCATTACCAGCTTTAGAAGAAGTGTTTTCAGCACTATTTCCACCCGACGAAAATGGCCCCATGGTTGCCATTGAAGGCATTGAAAAAGATAATCGCAAATATGTTTATTTGTTCAATCGTAATGACATGGAAGTTTCAGAAGCCAATCGCCTTCTACAAGAAGCGGGATTCCGAGGAATCATGCGAATTGACAAAGTAGTAAAAACAAATCAAATCCCTGTTTTAGGAACAGGAAAGACCAATTACCGAAACCTGAGAGAACAAATAGAAAAAGAAATCAAAGGAAGCTAAAACCTAACTTCTCGCAGCTTCAAGTGCATCGGCTAAAGTCATTTTACCATCATATAGAGCCTTGCCAACGATACAGGCCTTAACCCCAGCAACTTTCAGGTTTTTAATATCAGCCGAAGTCGAAACACCCCCAGATGCAATCACAAGGGAATTAGCTTTGGATGCTAGGCGCGCGGTAGTTTCAACATTCGGGCCGGAAAGCATGCCGTCTTTTGAAATATCCGTGTAAATAATGGCAGCGAGTGGCCAATCATTTACTTTATCCAAAAATTGTTCAACAGTAATTTGAGAAACCTCTAACCAACCAGCCACAGCTATTTTCCCATCCTTGGCATCAATACCAAGAGCAATTTTACCAGGGAAAGCTATAGCCATATTGTAAAGCCATTGTGGATCATGAATTGCTTTTGTACCAATGATGACTCGATCAATACCCCAGCTTAAAGCTTCAGAAACCGTTTTTTCATCACGAATACCACCACCTAATTCACAAGGGACTTTCACTTTATCAAGGATACCTTTGATAGCCGTGGAATTTTCGATTCGCCCTGTTTTGGCACCATCCAAATCCACCAGATGAAGGTATTCAGCCCCCTGATTAGCCCAATCCAAAGCCATCTTCCAAGGAAAATCAGAGTAAATAGTTTCCTGAGCGTAGTCGCCTTGTTTCAAGCGAACACATTTACCATCACGAAGATCAATTGCGGGTATCACCAGCATAAAAGCCTCATTAAAAAAGATATATCCTAAGAGAGTTCTGCAAAATGCTTAAGCATTTGTAATCCAACACCCTGGCTTTTTTCAGGATGAAACTGAGTTGCAATCCGGCGATCATCACCGACTGCGGCCGCAAATGGTACTGGATAATTTGCATAAGCAGCAATGACATCGGCATTTTCAGGGACTGCGAAATAAGAGTGCACAAAATAAACGCCTGCGCCTTTGGGATAACTTTTAAATACCTTTAAATCTTTTTGTAGATCCAGATGATTCCAACCCATATGCGGAATCTTAAGCCCTTCCATAGGGGAAAACTTAACCACATCGCCTTTATAGAAACCTAAACCACGATGCTTCCCATCTTCATAACAATTCTCAAAAAGCATTTGGAGCCCAAGACAAATACCAAAAAAAGGTTTATTTGAGTGCAGGTGATCAAGAATGGGTTTTTCTAGCCCTGTATCTCTGATCCTCCCCACAGCATCGCGAATTGCGCCCACACCTGGTAGTACAAGTTTATCTGCATTTTTAATGAGAGCAGGATCTTCAGAAATAACAGCGACAAAACCAACTTTTTCAAAAGCCTTCTGCACGCTTCGAAGATTACCCATGCCATAATCGACAATAACTATTTTGTTAATTTCCATTTTCTAACTGCACACTTTCATCATGATTAACCTTGTCAAAACCAGTTTTTCTCCGAATCCAAACCCCTAGATCATCCAAATACGAATAGGTAACAGGGGTTATCAACAAGGTTAGAAGAAGCGATAAGGCCTGACCACCCATAATCACCTTTGCAAGGCCGGCTCTTGAAGCAGCGCCATGGCCAACGCCAAATGCCATCGGTACCATTGCAGCAATCAACATAAGGGTAGTCATAAGGATGGGCCGTAGACGGGTACGATTTGCTTCAAGAATTGCATCCAAACGATTCATACCAGTTTTCCGAAGCTGATTGGTATAATCGACTTGCAAAATCCCATTCTTTTTAACAATCCCAAAAAGCATAAACAAACCAAACATCGCATAAATATCAAGATTAGTTTGCATCAATATGAGCGCCACAATTGCAAAAGGAACTGTAAGGGGGAGAGCGATCATAATGCTAATTGGGTGCACAAAACTTTCAAATTGAGCAGCAAGAATCATATACATGAAAAGAAAACTAAGATTGAAAGCAATAATGAAACTAGAAACCTGTTCTGCAAGCATCTTAGCCTGCCCCAAGAATTCGAATTGATAAGTGGGTGGAAGATCAAGGGTTTTCAATTTAGCCTTGATAAGATCAACCGCTTGCCCGGTAGCAATTCCTTCGAGGTTTGCAGAGATTACCACCTGCCTCTGCCTATAAAAGCGCTCAATGCTTGCAGGGCCAAAAGCGTTCTTAATGGTTGCAACATTTCCTAATTCAACCGCACCAATCCCAGGTTTGACAGAAGGCACGGTTAGGCGGGAAATAGTTTCTTTATCATTTCGGTACTGCTTATCAGCACGAAGCCAAATATCATACTGTTCATCCTCTTCCTTAAATTTCCCGATGGGTTCACCACCTACTAACACAGTCAAAGTGGAATTAAGAGAATCTAGAGAAACCCCTAAATCAGAAAGGCGGTCTCGGTCAGGAACTATAACCAACTCAGGTTTTCGAAAAGAAAGACTGGAATCGACATCTACAAAGTAAGGTTGGGTTTTCATCCATGCAATCATCTCGTTAGAGATGGATTTTAGTTTTTCAATATCGGGCCCGCGAACATTTAGATCAATCATTACCTGCTTGAAGCCAGTCTCTTGAAAAGCAGAAACATCTTGAACTGCAGCACGCAAATCAGGGTAGTCAGCAACAATATCTCGTGCAAGTTTCATGACATCAAATTGCGAGAATCGCCTTTTGGAAAGATCTTCAATCCGCACATAAATATTAGCGGTAGAGATATCGCCCTGCCCTTTACCCAGCCTGCTGGTAGTATCGCCTATCACAGTAAAAGTATGAGTAACCCCAGGCAAAGATCGAAATCTTTGCTCAAGTTGCCCCACTTCCAGATCGGACCTTTCAAGGGAATACCCCTCTGGTAGAAGTATGGCGACTTGAAATTCCCCCTGATCATCACGGGGTACAAATTCAAGACCTACAACCGTAAAAAGCCAAGGAGTAATGCATATCAACCCGATGGAAATAAAAACTATAAAGCCTCGATGCGTCATCGAAAAACGAAGAATGACCATGTAAGAAGATTCAATCAAGCGCCATACAATTCCAGATTTGGTTCCGTGAATAATATCTTCAAGCCGAAGAAATCTAGAACAAAGCATGGGCGTCATAGTCAAACTGACAAACAAGCTCATAAGGATAGCAAAAGCAATAACGAGGCCAAAACTATTGAAGAAGCGCCCCACCTGCCCTCCCATGAATACAATCGGAAGAAAAATAACCAAGAGAGATAAAGTAGTTGCAGTAACAGCCATTGCAATTTCGGAAGTTGCCTGCCCCGCGGCTTCAAAAGCAGACTTTTTCTTTTCTTCCATATACCTGAAAATGTTTTCATGAACCACAACTGCATCATCAATCACAATTCCCACCGCAAGTATCAACCCCAGAATCGTCATATTATTGAGTGTTAACCCAAGCAAATCCATTAGCGCAAAAGTGCCTGCAATAGATGCCGGAATAGATAAAGACGCAATCACAGTAGTGCGCCAATCACGAATAAAAACAAGGATTGTTAAACTAACTAATAAAACAGCCATAGCCCCATGGCGCTTGATTTCTTCAATAGCTCCTCTAATAAATCGGGACTGATCTCTAATGGTTTCGATACGAATATCAGAGGGAAGTGCCGCCATAAGTTCATCAAGCCTTGCACGAACTCTATCAACAATTTGAACTGTGTTGGCGCCTGTTTGCTTTTGGACAAACAAAGTAACTGCGTTGCCCCCCAAAGAAGGATCATCAATTTTATTCTCGCCAAGACTCCAAAGCCTGCTTAAATTGTGAGGTTCTTCGAAAGAATCTTCTACTTGAGCAACATCTTCAATTCTTACGGCTTGACCATTGCGGGTGGTAATAATCAACCTGCGAATATCTTGAACAGAAAGCACGCGGCCTATAGTGCGCAACGAAAGTTCAAGCTTCCCCTGATCCACCTTGCCCCCAGGAAGTTCTTGATTTTCCTTAAGCAAAGTATTTCGAACCTCAGCAATCGAGATACCTTGATATTTCAAAAGCCTATTAGGATCAACCGTAATTTGAATTGCCCGCTGCCTGCCACCCACGATCGTGACAGAACCCACCCCAGTTAGTGTCTCAAGATTTTCTTTAATCGTTTTCTTAGCAATATGAGTTATTTCTCGCAAATCACGATTCCCCGATATCGCTAATGAAAGTACAGGAGCAGCACTTATATCAAACCGATCAATGATAGGGGTATCTGTATTTAAAGGTAATTGATTTAAAATGGCTCGAACTTTTGCCTCGATTTCTTCTGCAGCAATCTGGCCATTTTTTTCCACCCGAAATTGAACAACAACCGTTGATATTCCCTCTTTGGTTGTGGAACGCAACTCATCAATTCCCGATACAGTATTAACAGTTTCTTCGATAAGCTTGGTGATGTTGGTTTCCATTTCTTCAACGCTTGCGCCTCGAAGTGTGGTGGAAATAATCACCACAGGAATATCAACATCGGGAAAGAGATCAACGCCCAAGCGAAAGTAGGAAAAAATTCCAAGTACAATCGGTGCCGCCATAAGCATGGCAGTAAAAACAGGGCGCCTGATACATACATCCCAAAGTGCCATCAGGAATCCTTATTCCCTTCAATTGTCGAAGGTTCTAAAGACCGGATTTTGATCGTTGAATTTTCCGAAAGGCTGTTTTGGCCAGAAATAACAATAGAATCTCCAACTTTAAGAAGACCCGAAACCTCAACCCAGTTTTCAGTCTTATTACTCATGGAAACAGATATGCGTTGACCAACCTTAACTTCAACCTGTTTAACTTTATCACCTTCAACCCGAAAAACCTTAGCTACTCCAGCAAAACTAACCACAGATTCCTCAGGAACGGTAAGCACATCAATAGTCTTATCCACCTCAATGGAAACCTTTGCAAAGAAACCTGGCTTAAGTTCTCGACTAGAATTGACCACAGCTATTTCAAGTTGAAAGGTTCTACTTAGCGGGTCAACGGTAGGATAAATTCGGACAACAGAACCTAGAAAAATTTTACCTGGATAAGCCTCTACACTTATGCTGGCATTCTGCCCAAGCTTCAATTGCGACAGTTCTTTTTCAGGCAATGATACCTGAAGCTTTAAAACCCGATCCAAAGTAAGCCGATACAAAGGTTCCGTTGGATTCAAATGAACCATTTCCCCCTCACTAATTCCTTTGCTGTAAACAATAAAAGGGGTTTTTCCACTGAGTGAAGCAATAAAATTAGCGTAATCTAAACCACCTGGGTTCTGCACTACAGGAACCGTTATTTTAGTATCCTTCAACTTTTGCTCAGCAGTAGAGAGAAGAGCCTGCTTATATCTGACGGTAGCCAATGCCGTGTTAACTTCAAGAATCGCATTATCAAGATTAACTTTTGAAACTTTGGATTCTGTTTCAGCTTGCTCCCGATCCTCAACAGAAGAAGCTGTTCCAATTCTTCTCAATCTATCAAGCTTATTAACAGAATTTTTTTCCAGAATCGCAGCCTTGGCAACCGTGGGAAGATTGGTGATCACAAATTTTTCATCAGGCAAGACAGAAAGCCCAAGTTTCGCCATTTCCAATTCCAATGATTTTTTCGCCTCGTTGACAACAAGTTTCAAATCTGTTTCATCAATTAAAAGCAAAGGTTCTCCAGGGTAAACCTCATCGCCAATATCGTGAAAAACTTTACTAACTCGGCCTTCAACTTTGGGAATAACTGCAATTGTTTCTAGCCCTTTAAAAGAGCCTGTAGTTTTGAGATTTTTAGCAAGAGTTCTGGAAACAATTTTACCAACCATTACAGGGACCGATGCAACAGGCTTTGCAATGAAACTAGATTTGGAGGAATCAATTTTAAAAAAAAGATCAGGTCGATAGACCACCGTTAATATCAATAACAGTGCAACCCAAGGAAAAAGAGAAAAGAACATTTTTAATAAAGTTCGAAGCATAACTAATCCCAGACTTATAAAGCCAAACACATAATTTTAATATATTTCATTTCAGACAAGAGTGTTAGCCACCAACATGATTCGAGCGCAAATTGTTCAATAATCGAAAAACAAAGCTTATCATTAACAAAGAAATGGCACTAAAAGCAAACAAAATAAGTAAGACCTGAAATTCGAAGAAAATTGGCTGTAAATGAGAAGAAAGGAATTTCCAGCAGTAGAAGGTAGCTACTGAAGAAATAGCAAGGGAAGGACCAAAGGGGAAAGCCTGTTCACCTTTACTAAACAATTGAAGAATACCAAAGAAAAAAGCCGGGATCACAGCAAGAAAAAATGCAACAATAACAAGCTGCCAACCCCAAAAAGCCCCAACCATCATCATAAGATCCGCATCCCCCAATCCCATTCCCTCGATTCCCCGACCCAGGCCATAGGTAAAACGAATCGCCCGAAGTAAAAAAGTACCTGCAAAAATTCCAGCTAAAGAAGCTAAGAAACCATGAAGATAAAAATGCGAATCCAGCCATTCAAAAACCGGAAACCATAAAGGCCAAGCCATAGCACCCTGAGGCATCAAGGGCTTAACAGGCCAATCCTTAGATGACAACAAAAACGTATTTGCAGAATGAATATCATCAGGGAAAGGCCATGCTTGAAAAGTTGAAAAAATCAAACCAAACAAAGTCCCAGTAACAGTAATCCCAAGGGGAATTTCCATTTTTGCAAGGTCGGTCAAAGAAGCAGTTAAAAGAAATGAAATTAAAGTTACATGCGAAATAAAAGTAAACCAGACATTTAAAGGGATGATTCCTTGTTTGATTTGATAAGATTGAACCGCCATGATGTTATAGTTAGGGACATTATAAATCACATCCAAAAGAAAAACCGAGACGAACATCAAACCCGAAAAAAGCTCGATCAACATATATCTCGCAGAGAAAGTCGATTTACATTTTCTGCAAATACCGCCCAAAGCAAGATAACTAATAATTGGGATATTATCAAACCAGACAATCGGTTTAAAACAGCTAGCACAATGCGACCCGGGCCAAAAAACACTTCGCTCAGTATTAAGCCTAAAAACACAAACATTGATAAAGCTGCCAACACAAGCGCCCGTAATAAAAACAAAGAAAACCCAGATTAATACGGGAAGAGTCATTAAAACTCCAAAGTGTTTAATGCTTTGATATCTACTGCGATTTTTTTCGCCAACTCCGCCGGAGTCTGACTATCCACATTGCAACAAATTTCTGAACTTTGTTTGTAAATCGTGGTACGAATTTCCAAAATAGCTTTAACTTCAGAAAGAATATTAACTTGAGGATCCTCTTCGGTTTGCTGGGTTAAAGGGGGCCTGTTCTTACCTGCAAGCCTATCTTCCCAAATACGATTCGCAAGAATATTTTCATCCGCTTGCAAAAACACAACAACTCCGTTCATCCCCATGATTTTACGATTCTTTTTACCAAGAATAACACCCCCACCAGTTGCAACAACCTGCTTGGAATTAGCAGCAATTTTTTGTAATGTTGCATTTTCCATAACCCTGAATGCTGGCTCACCATCGATCGCAAAAATATCAGCAATATTTCTTCCCACACTCGCTTCAAGAGCTTGATCTGCGTCAACGAATGTCCAACCTAACTCTTGGGCAAGGAGTTTTCCCACTGTGGATTTCCCACAACCCCGGGCGCCAATCAAATAAATATTTTTCTTAAGCATTAGAAAGCAACTTCCTGTTTAAATCTTATTCCTTCGCAACTTTTCCAAGACAGTTTTCCTCATCACATCTAAAGGTGCATTAAATGATGTAAAAAGATTGAATTGTTCTGCAGCCTGACAAACAAACATCTCCACTCCATCGATAACGATGGCCCCTGCTTGCGCCGCATCTCTTAAAAATCGAGTCTCAATTGGATTGTACACTGTATCAAATGCAACATGATCCTTGGTAAAGCAATTTGTATCCCAAGGTGAATCATTCTCATTAGGATGCATCCCTACGGAAGTGCAATTCACAAGTAAGCCGGATTTAAAATCGTGCCTTAGGCTCCATGGCATAACTGCAACACCTGCCTCAGAGGCTAATTTTTCAGCTCTTTCAGAAGAGCGATTGCAAACTTTTATACTGCAACCCGCTTTTTTTAGTGCGAATACTGCAGCACGGGATACGCCACCTGCTCCAAGAATCAAGACTTCTCTATTATTTAATGTTTCACCCAACTTATTCTTGATGGCTGCAATAATACCTGTTGCATCCGTGTTCTCAGCATGAAATCCTTTACCAGTTTTAACCAAAGTGTTGGCCGCACCTATTTGCTTCACCAGATCAGAACTTGTTGTCGCAAAACGAAAAGCACTCTCTTTATGAGGAATCGTAACGCTATAACCCATTACAGGAATCGATTGATAAGCTTCGATAGCAGTAGAAAAATCGGATGCTGAAATATGAAAAGGCAAATATACCCCAGGAAAGCTCAATGCCTTAAAACTGGCTTTATGAATAGCAGGGCTTAAACTATGTCCAATAGGATCGC
>CAJCCR010000262.1 GCA_903960945.1 uncultured Planctomycetaceae bacterium | reverse complement strand
CTGCTGCGAGAATATTGGTCATTTGATCGAAGTCGCCTTTCTTGGCGAGTAATTTTTGGCCTGTACGTTCGCGGAAAGATCGTAGGAAGTTTTCGAGGTGGGGATTATCCAGGGTTCGTGCGATGGCATGGGTGGTAAAGCCAAGCAAGCCGAGAGAAAATCCAGCCATCTCCCAGTTTCCAAAATGCCCGGTCACAATCATGAGGGGTCGATTTTTTAAAAGGGCATCCACGATGATTGGGCTATCGCCTAGATCTAGAAATTTGCGCCAGTTGCGACTGTTCATAATTCTGGGCAGGTGAACAATCTCAATAAGGAGAGTGCAGAAGTGTTCGAGAACTTTGCGCACAATACGATCGCGAGCCGGAAAATCCTCTGCAAGTTCTGGGAAAGCGAGAGCAAGATTTTCGTGAGCTACCTGCCTGTGCCTTTTATCCACTTTATAAATTAGGCAAGCTAAGCCCCTTGCCAAGGATTTCCCTGCTTCAAGGGGTATTGCCTGCAATGCCGCAACAACGATGCGAATGGCAAGGTACACTAGATAATTCAACAGAGGTTTTTCTTTTTTCGCCATGGGATCCATCCCGTTTAGATGTTTTCAGATGTACCAAAGTACCATGAAACAAAGAAATTCGGGAAGCCCGCTTTTTGCCTATCTTCACTTTTACATTGACCTTCCCATTTTGTTCGATTGTAATTATAGGGCGCAAGCGGTTTTACTGCATTGAGTTTTTTCATACCAAAAGGGAGGCACCCACAGTGGGGAAGATCAACAAGGCGAATATTTCTCGTAGGGAAGCAATTAAGACAACTGGTTCGGTTGCCACAAGTCTGGCCGTTGCTGCAATGAGCATGCAAGGTGTTTACGCTTATCAAAGTAATACGGTGCAAGTAGCGTTGATAGGTTGCGGTGGCCGTGGTACCGGCGCTGCACAAAACGCCCTCTCCACTAAAAGTGGCCCCATCAAGCTTACTGCGATGGCTGATGTGTTTGAAGACAGGCTTAAGGGTAGTTATGACTCCATCAAAAAAGCCTTTGATAAACAAGTTGATGTTCCAGTTGATAGACAATTTATCGGGTTTGATGGCTACAAAAATGCCATGGATTCTTTAAAGCCAGGCGATGTGGTTATCCTTACGACACCTGTAGCATTTCGCTGGGTGATGTTTGCTTATGCAATCGAAAAGGGTTTGAATGTATTCATGGAAAAGCCCACCACGGTGGATGGCCCAGGCACTCGCAAGATGCTTGAGTTGGCTTCGAAATCTGAAGCTAAGAATTTGAAAGTTGGCGTTGGCCTTATGTGCAGGCATTGCAGGGCCAGAGGCGAATTGCATGATCGAATCAGGAATGGCGAAATTGGCGATATCACCCTTCTTCGTGCTTATCGTGTTGCTGGACCTACAGGCAGTGCGTTTGTAAAACCCAAACCTGCCAACATGAACGAACTCCTTTATCAAATCAAAAACTTCCATGGCTTCCTTTGGGCCAGTGGTGGTGCTTACTCCGACTTCCTCATCCATAACATTGATGAATCTTGTTGGATGAAAGATGCTTGGCCGATTTCTGCGAAGGGCTACGGCGGCAGGCATTATCGTGAAGATTATGTCGACCAGAATTTCGATTCTTACTCGACAGAGTTTACTTTTGCAGATGGCGCTAAACTGATTCTTGAAGGCCGTTATATGCCTGATTGCGATCAAGAATTCGCCAGTTATGCACATGGCACCAAGGGTTCTGCCACCATTTCTGCAAGGGGCCATTGGCCTGCCAATGCAAGAATGTACAAGGGCCAGAATATGACTACTGCCAATGAAATTTGGAAGTACACCAAGGAAGATTTGAACCCCTACCAATTGGAATGGGATGCATTAATCGAAGCGATTCGCCAAGACAAAAAGCACAATGAGTGCCGTCGTGGTGCTGAAGCTAGCTTGGTAACTTCCATGGGTCGTATGGCATGCCATACTGGTAAGATCATCACTTATGATGAGATGCTTAATTGCGAGCATGAGTTTGCCCCAACGGTGGACAAGCTTACCTTGGATGGTCCTGCACCATTGGTTGCAGATAAGAATGGTAAATACCCAATTCCCCAACCAGGGAAATTTATTCGCCCCAAACGCGAGTATGGGATTTAATTTGCAAGCTGTATAAAAAGAAGACCTGTGGAAAACATCCGCAGGTCTTTTTTATTTACTTGGGTTCCATTCCTTTGAATTGGATTGCAAACCAATCAATCATGTGGGGTATGAATCTCTTGGCGGTTGCGGTGTTATGTTTACCGTGCGGATCGTAATCAACATCCACATGAATGCCTTTGGCTTGAGCGTGATGCAGGAAGCTTTCTGCTTGGGCATCAAGATTAAATTCATCTTTTCTGCCATAGGCAAGATACATATTAAGCATGCCATTTTTGATGTTATAAAAGTCGAGCATTTCAGTTGGGTTTACCGCAGCGATTTCTGCAGCGATATTTGGGTCTTTAAAATTGAACAAGTCTGCTTGAATATCTTTTGCTTTTACGAGAAAGAAGCCACAGAATTTTCCTACAGTCATATGACCTTTGGAAAAATCGGTTCGTAACTCGGTGAAAGCAGCACTAAAATCTCCCATGTAAGAACCTTTGTGATCCATGTAGCGGAGATTCAACGGCGGAGATATACCTGCAATGTTTTTGAAAAACTGGTTGTGTTTGATACCAAGGTGGTAGGAAGCTGCGCCACCCATCGAGGTGCCCGCCAAGCCATGAGCTTCTCTTTCAGGGCGAATAAGATAATTTTTGGTTAGAAAGCCCACCACATCTTTCATGAAATAGTCTTCGTATTTTCCCGCTTTGCTATTTATGAAGAAACTACCTGGAGGGATCAATTTAAGTTGTTTATTCAAGCTACCATCGGGGGCTGCAATTATCATTGGGGGAAGTTTGCCCGAAGCAATAGCGCAATCAAAAGGTTTCACTACATAGTCGAGGAAAACATTTTCATCCTGACTAAACCCATGCAGCCAAATTAAAAGAGGGTAAGCTTTGCTGGAATCATAATTAGGGGGGAGATAGACATACAGATCGCGTTTTTCACAAAGCGATTCCGACCAAATTCGATTATCCACCCTAGAATTATTAGTGTAATCAACAACCGTTCCATGAAGATTACGATTTACCCTGTTGTATAAAAAAGGGTTAGTCAGCTTGAAAGCTAAAAGAGTTGGAGTAAGCACCAGCATTAAAAAAAGTGCGCTGGCACGAATAAAGTGCATGGTCCTAAAAGCCTTTCTGATACAGAAAAGATGATTATCGTTTTAGAACCATAGCTTCAAAACACTGCCCGGGCAATTTTTGAACACTTCTAATTAACCCAGCTTTAATAAATTCGGGTATGCCTGCATGGATTTGATCGATTAAAGTAATTATTTCGAAGGTACTTCGATGGTGAGCGGTTTGCCTACAATTAGTTCCATGGGTAATTCATAAGCAGGAAAAATTGCTTTTCCCATCGGGGTATCTTCCCGTGGTTTGCCATCGAATCCTTGAATACGAATGATGTATTTCCCCGTAACAACCCCTGACTTAAATTCTTTGGTGGAAAATTTCCCTTCCCTGATAAGTGCCCTGCCTTGGGGCCCTTTAATTGAACTATCAGGATCGAAGTAAATTTCTCCCCTAGGGATGGCTTTGCCTTTGAAAGTTACCATGCCTTCCACAGGAAAAGTTGAGACCTCGGCACTACATCCCAAGATGGCCAACCATAGGGTTGCCATTAGGAGTGGGCGTTTGCAAGCAGGTTTCAACATAAGAATTAATCCAAAAGATAGTGTTGGAATAGGGCCATGCATTTTGTTGCGAGTCATTTTTATACCCACCGCCTCAGCCCGGAAAAAGCCTTTAGGTTATTTTGACATTTAATGCGGACGGTTGCTTCCCTAACTTTTTGTAATGCGGTTAGTAGTAAACTAATCAAAAAAGCGATAATATGTGTTTATTATCAAAACAAAAATCACCACAAACTGTTTAAATATAATGACTTACGTACAAAACACTAGAAAATTGTGGATAATTAAAGGATTGGAAACAATCTCTTTATACGTGAAGGAAACCCTGCTTTACAAATCAATTCCCTTGGGATAGTTGACTTTAAGCTCTAAAATTGTAATTTGACTTCCTTAGGTGTATTTGATTTTTTATTCACGAAAAGTTGAGAGTAACCATGGTTCGCAAGAAATTGGGTAAAGGTAAGAAGAATCGTTGTCGTTTTTGCACCAAGGAAGGTTGCCCTCGTCCCGCTTTTGTTGACTACAAGGATGTTAGCACCCTCAAGAAAATGTCTACCGGGCAAGGCAAAATGCTCAGCCGTAAGCGTACAGGCAACTGTGCTGCTTTCCAGCGCGCTGTTCAAGATGCTGTCAAACGCGCCCGCTTTATGGCTTTAATGCCTTACATTGGCGAGTAATCTCGCTTTAATCTATTAAGCAACACCCATGATTACCCTGAAACTGCCAGATGGTTCTACTAGGCAAGTCCCCTTGGGAACCAGGTCTAGGGATGTTGCTGAATCCATTGGTAAAAGGCTTGCTCAAGCAGCTATTGCTGCCAAGGTCGATGGCATCATTGTTGATTTGGAACGCGAACTTCCTTCCAAAGAAGAATCCACTTTTCAAATTCTCACTGAAAAAGATCCCGATGCATTAGAAGTGCTTAGGCATTCTTGTGCCCACATCATGGCTCGGGCTGTCATGCGTTTGTTTCCAAACACTCAGCTTGCGTTTGGCCCTGCAACTGAAACAGGTTTCTATTACGACATCGAATCTGCGACTCCGATTCGTGAGGAAGATTTTCCCCGCATCGAAGAAGAAATGCGCAAGATTGTCGAAAAAGCTGAACCCTTCGAACGCTTTGAGCGTAGCACCAGCGAAGGTCGCGAACTCGTCAATGATCTTAAGCAAGATTACAAAGTCGAACACATTGATGATGAGTTAAAGAAATACCCCATCCTTAGTTTTTATCGTCAGGGCGAATTTGTCGATCTTTGCAGAGGCCCGCATCTTCCTCATGCAGGCAAAGTCGGGGCATTCAAGCTGCTCAGTATCGCAGGGGCATACTGGAAGAATGATGTTTCCCGCAAGCAATTGCAGCGCCTTTACGCAACTGCTTTCTTTTCCCAAAAAGATCTCGATGCCTACCTCAAATTAGTTGAAGAATCCAAGAAGCGCGATCATCGTTTACTAGGCAAACAACTTCGCCTTTTCACCATCAGCAATCTTGTGGGCGCAGGCCTTATTTTGTGGATGCCCAAAGGGGCAATCATCCGCGGCTTGCTCGAATCTTTTATCAAAGATGAATTAGTCAAACGCGGCTACTCCCCTGTTTATACTCCGCATGTGGGCAAGCTAGATCTCTACCGCACCTCTGGCCATTTCCCCTATTATCGCGATGCCCAGTTCCCGCCACTGTATTATCACCCCGCAGCTTCCGCACTCGACTTATGCCAATACAGGCTTGCAGCAGGCGAACTTGATGAATCCAAAGAACGCGATATGGTTTTGTTCCTTGATAGAGCGCAACTTACCATCCCAGGCTATGCCGATGCTGATACCAATGCAAAAAAATTAGATTGTGTTCATCAGTTGGTGTTGAAACTATTAGACACCATGAAGGTAGAAATTGCACCTTACCTTGCAGCAACTACCACGCCTGAGCGCGCCGCGGCCCTTCTAGGTTGGTTGGTGAATCAGGAAGGCTATCTGCTTAAGCCGATGAATTGCCCGCACCATATTCAAATTTATAAGGCAGAGCCCCGCAGTTATCGCGACCTTCCAGTTCGCTTGGCGGAGTTTGGCACGGTTTATCGCTATGAGCAAACTGGCGAGCTTTCTGGTTTAACCCGGGTCCGTGGTTTCACCCAAGATGATGCGCATCTTTTCGTAACTGCAGATCAGGTTGAAGAAGAAATGCGGGCTAATATCGAGCTCGTTCTCTTCGTATTAAAAGACCTCGGCTTAACTGATTTCCGCATCCGCATCGGCTTACGCGATCCAAAAAGCGATAAGTATGTTGGCGCTGATGAAGATTGGAACAACGCCCAAGCCGCTATCATCAACATTATTAAATCCCTCAACATGCCCTTCTCCGCAGAAGAAGGCGAAGCTGCATTCTATGGCCCTAAGATTGACTTTGTGGTCAAGGATTGCATTGGCAGGGAATGGCAATTAGGCACCGTGCAACTCGATTACAATCTGCCCAAGCGCTTTGATCTCGAGTATGTGGGTGCAGATAATAAAATGCATCGCCCTATCATGATTCATCGGGCACCCTTTGGATCCATGGAACGATTCATGGGCATTCTCATCGAACATTTTTGTGGCGCATTCCCACTCTGGCTTTCCCCAGAACAAGTTCGCGTCCTTCCTGTTAGTGATAAATTCAACGACTATGGCAAACAAGTTGAAGCTCAACTTCGAAGTGCAGGCCTTCGTGCTACAGGTGATTATCGCTCTGATAAAGTCGGCGCAAAGATCCGTGAAGCAAGCCTTGAAAAAATCCCCTACATGCTCGTGGTAGGTGATAAAGAAGTTTCCGCATCCACCGTTGCAGTCAGGCACCGTACCGATGGCGATTTGGGCGCAATGCCTCTCGCTGATCTTCTAGGTAAACTTGCTGAAGAAATCACTGCCCGTAGATTGGTTCGATCGCCTAGTTAACTCTTTTCATTCCAGACTCCTTTCAAAATTATTGATCTGAATTCTGGAGGTTTCCCATCGCCAAGTCATCTTCTAAATCTGTTCTCTTTCTTGTTAACAACAAAATCAACATTAGCGAAATCTTGAGGGTTAGCGTTGAAAACTCCCTTAAGATGATGGGACTGCCCTATGTTGCAGAGATCAACTCTTATTCCGTTCCTTTTGTAAAGCCTGAGATCACTGCAGATAGATTGATCGTAATTTGTTTGCCCGAAGAATCAGAGACTATAAAAGGAATTCTAGAACCAGGCGCTTGCGCATTTGAACTATGGGATATGACAGAAAAACAAGTGACCAAGGAACTGGTAAATGGTGAAGTCAATGGTTGGATCGCAAGATTGATTACAGGTTCGCCTCGCTTGGGGCCGCCTGATTTAACACCCATTCCCCAAAAAGTTATCTCATCTCCAGCAGTGCAACCGATTAATAAAAAACAAGTCATTAGCGTAGGTAGAGAAACCAAGGGCCGCAAAGGCAAAGGCGTTACCATTCTTTCTGATCTTCCCATGAATGAAGAACAAATTCATGAACTTGCAACCACGCTGAAATCAAAGTGTGGCACCGGCGGTACAGTGAAGGATAGTAAAATCGAAATCCAAGGCGACCAAAGAGAACGCATCATCATTGAGCTGGAGAAGCTTGGTTTCAAAACCAAAAAAGTCGGCGGCTGATCCCTCTGTTTTTCCGTATGAACTATTATTAACCTTACACTTTTAATCCTTTCTTTTTCTCCATCACCCAACCCTCTTCCGCTGGAAGAGGGCAATTTGCTTCGCTCGCCCGAGTTTCCAACTTCCACCATTTCGCAAAGAATTAATTTTACCTTCGCTTGCGCTTCAGGCTTGTATTGATATGTGAGTAACAATTAGTACCAAGTTGGAGTTCCTACACCAGCGGATTAACATCCGCCGCTCAATAAGATTTGCCTATTTCGCTACTGAGCACAATTCTACCATGTGGCCATCTGGGTCGCTTATAAACACTTGCACATATCCATCGGGCCTCAATTTAGGGCCCGAAAGAATTGGAATATTGTTTTGCTTAAGAATGTCAATGACGGCATCTGCATCAGCAACTTCAAACGCAAAGTGAGGGCCGCGAGTCTGTCTTTTTTCCTGAGGCAATAAATTCCCAGCAGGCGAAGATCCTTCATACTCAAGGATCAAATGCATCTGTACCCGACCTAACTGAAACCATAAACCATCAAAAGAGAAAGGTGGCCTTGGAACCAACCTCATACCCAAAATGTTTACATAAAAGTTCTGAGATGCTTTAAGATCTTTTACCACCAAGGTAATGTGATCAAAAGCTTTTACCTGAAGTAATGATGTGGGGTTTTCTATTGGCAGTGCTTCTATTTTTAAAGAAGCAATTTGCATCAACTCAACCGCCTCACGGCCTGTCATGCCAAGCGCAATGCCAAAGGAAGCAGCTTTGGGGGTCATGCCAACGATTTTGGCTTCAAATAAATCTTCAGGTTCTTTAAGCGGATTCGCAGGGGTTCCCTTGGCAATTGCAATCGCCTGATCAAACTCCGCAGGCGTTTTAAGATCATATATGCCACACCCAACAATGCCTGCTGGGGTGATAATCGAGCAATACTGGCCTTTGTCCCATAAATTACAAATGCCTAGGGCGTAGCCATGCTTGAATTGAATCCAACGGCTAGAAGAACTAGGCAAAGAAGCCATGGCGGATAATTCCCCAAGAGAAATCACGCACCATGGTAGTCAATTTCAGTGACTTGCAATGCGTACTTATGAATGAAGTCTCTGCGAGGTTCAACCTTATCGCCCATGAGGGTACGAAACATTTCGTCAGCTTTAAAAGCATCATCAAGTTTAATTTGCATGAGGGTGCGCTGCTGTGGGTCAAGCGTGGTATCCCAAAGTTCTTCTGGGTCCATTTCGCCCAATCCTTTAAAGCGGGTAATGGTCATGCCTTTTTCACCAATTCTTCGAACCTCAACAACCAAGCCTCGGAGATGTTCCAGATTTTTGCTTGTGTCGCCATTGGTCAGAACCAACCTAGGAACAGGTTCGCGGCCTGCAATGCGAACAGGAGGAATTAGATCCGTGGGCAACAATCCAAATACCTTGAGCTCTTCGATGGTTTTATTGATATCGCGAATTTCATGCAATTCCTGAGCATAAAAGACATCCTCAGGGGGCACAGCGGGTGCTGCAGCATTATCAACACCTTCAGGGTCATGAACCGCAATGGGTTGTTGATCTTCATTGCCTGCAACGAATTCTTTTCCTGCTTTTTCCTGTTCCTGTTTGCGGAAGGCATCAACCTCTGCAGGAGAAAAGAACCAATACTCTCTGCCAGACAAAAGCACTCTGCAATAGGGAAGTATACCATCTTTATTAACACGCTCGATAAGTGCCCTAAGACCTAAACCGCGCTTTTCTAAGGTTTTAAGCGCATCTTCCATGCGTGAAGTAAGTTTAAGAAGATGGGCAAATCTTTCGCCACTCAAAGTAACCCGCTCTGCTTTGGAATCAGGCAAAGGCAGAATAATAAGCCCAGTACCATCAAGGCCACGGTCTAAAAGTTCTGTCTGCATATCTTCAGCAGTTGCAACATAGCGAATCTGCTTTTTCTGAACCACTTTATAAAGTGGTGGGCGCGCAACATGAATATGACCATGTTCTACCAAAAGCGCCATCTGCCTATAAAAGAAGGTTAAAAGCAGCGTTCGAATATGCTGCCCATCGACATCGGCATCGGTCATGATGATGATTTTATTATAACGCAACGAGCTACGCACGGTTTCGTAATCTTGTTGGTTGCCTATATCCACACCAATTGCAGATATAAGACTACAAATTTCTGTGTTGTTGAGCAGATTTTCCAGCCTGCACTTTTCAACATTCAAGGGCTTACCTCGCAAAGGCAAAACAGCTTGATACATGCGATCACGCCCGGCTTCTGCGCTTCCACCTGCACTGTCCCCTTCCACCAGGAACAATTCAGATTCTTCGGTATCGCGGGTGGTACAATCGAATAACTTCCCAGGAAGTCCGCCGCCGCTAAGAATATTCTTCCTATCACGAATTGCCTTTCTGGCCTTTGCAGCAGCTTCTCTCGCCTCTGCAGCGTTCATGATCATATCAAGGATGATTTTTGATTCCTTGGGATTTTCTTCCATGTATTTGCCGAGCTTTTCTGCAACAGCAGAAGAAACTGCGCCTTCAACATCAGCATTGAGAAGGCGGATTTTATTTTGCGATTCGAATTGTGGCTCGGGATGTTGAATACTTACCACGGCTGTAACACCGGTACGAAAATCTTCACCAATAGGACGTACATTCTTGAAGAAATCAAGCTTCTCGCCATACGCTCCTACGGTGCGGGTAAGCGCAGCACGGAATCCGCTTAAATGGGTTCCACCTACGGGATTATAAGCGTTATTAGCATAACAGCGAACGCGCTCTTCATCTTCCCTTGTGTATTGCAATGCGCATTCAACTTTGATGTCACCAACGCTGTGTTCGATATAAATTGGTGGGTGGATAACATCGTTGTTGCGATTAAGATGCTTGACAAATTCTGCGATCCCACCTTCGTATTTGAATTCTTCGGACTTCCCTGTACGGTCATCGGTAAGGGTGAACGCCAAGCTTTTATTGAGGAAGGCAAGTTCACGTAGACGATCTTCAAGGGTATCGTATTTGAAATCAAGATCTTTGAAGATCTGATGATCGGGTTTAAATTTAATGCGGGTTCCGGTTCCAATTGCGATGCCAATATCTTTGAGTTCGGTAGTCGCTTTGCCGCGTTCATATTCTTGAACATAAGTACGACCGCCACGACGAACTTCTGCTTCAACCCAGGCACTTAGCGCAGTAACGGCCTTGGCGCCCATACCGTGCAAACCTGCAGAAACCTTGTATGCACCCTTATCGAATTTGCCACCCGCACCAACCGTGGTTAATACCACTTCCAAAGTTGGTTTTTTTGCTTGGGGATGAATATCAACAGGAATACCACGGCCATCATCTTTAACGCTTACGCTGCCATCAACATAGATATGTACTTGGATATTTTTACAAAAACCAGCAAGGGCTTCATCGACGCTGTTGTAAATAAGTTCATAGACGAGGTGATGTAAACCGGTGGTGTTGATATCCCCGATGTAAACCCCTGGCCGTCTGCGGATATGGTCTGCATCTCGAAGGATCTGAACATTGGCACTGTTATAATCATTCGCCCCATCAAAGGTAGGGTCGACCAAATTATCTTCTGTCATCTATTCTATACTCCAATGAAAATCATTTAGCTTTACCGTACTTGAAACGCAAGTCTGTCAGCACCGAGGCCGGCAAAAGCTTGCGTAACCTCGTAAGTATTGGTCGCTTCTGGTACTGCGTAAGCTCTTGGAGCAATGCAGAACTATCGACCGACACCTCGAGCACACCTTTCTTCAACACTATCACGCGGGTGTGTTCCGCGTATTCCTCGCCTGCTGCTTCCGCCCAGGATTTTTCAAGTTTTAATCGCTCTTGTTTTCTACCCCAACCCTTGGCAACAAATAACTTACTCAGAATATCTCCGATTTTTTCCGGCCCTTTCTCTGGCTTGAAAAACCGTATTCCCATTTTCTTTTTCTCCAACTATTTCATCAGGTCAGGGGCATAATCAAGTATTGATAATCATCACCAAACTTGAACAATGCAGGGCTTGCAGCATCAATCAAATCTAATCGTACTTCTGAATCGTTGGGCAAAACCTTCAACAAATCAGAAACAAATACAGGGTTAAAAGCTATCTCTACATCAGGGCCTTGGTAATCAATCTCTAATTCAACTTTCGATTTACCAGATACGCTTCCCTGGGCTTGCATCACTAATTTTTTCGAATTGAATTTGAATAACACTTTTTTAACTTCATCATCTGCCATGATTGCTGCTTGCCTGACCGCAGCTCCAAAAGCCTCGACTTTTAAAATTGCATGAGCCAAACACTTCTTAGGCAACACCATTTTGTAATCAGGGAAACGACCTTCTACAAGCCTGCTGTAAACAATCGATCGTTCTGTTTTAAATAAAACTTCGTTCGGTCGGAAACAAACCTTGATGCTTTCCTGATCATCCGAAAAATTACGATCTAATAAATTCAGCGCCTTGCTAGGCACCACCGGAGATTGCCCCTTAACCGAATGGCCACCGTGTTCTGAAGCACTCCCCTGGGTCCATGCCAACCTTCGGCCATCGGTTGCAACTAATCTCACTGAATCTTTTTCAAGTTCCCATAAAGCGCCAGTCATGGTGTATCTTGCCATCTCTGAAGCGGATGCAAACACCGTTCTACGAATCATGGCACGCATGGTCCCTGCAGTCATTTCATGATACTTTTCATCCGAAAAGATCGGAATATCAGGAAAGTTTGCTGGATCTTCACTGGGCATTTCAAATTCAAAAGATTTTCCGGCTATGTGACTTGAGTCGGCATCAGCTTCCAAATGGATTTCTGTATCTCGGGTTTCTCTTAAAATCGAAATAAGTTTTGAAGCTGGAAGAATTGCTTCGCCTGGTTTCTCAACCACCATACCTGCGATTTCAATCCGAACACCCAATTCCAAATCTGTAGCCATCAAAACACAACGGTCTTCATCTGCAACTGCTTTGAAGTTTTTAAGGATGGGTTTTACATCCTTGGATGAAATTGCAGAACTTGCAACTTGGCAAGCTGCTAATAACGCTTCGCGATTACATATTGCTTTCATATTCTTAGGATCCTCGTAACACACATCATCGCACACACAATGATTCTTAATAGTAAATATAAATAAATTTTATTACTTTTATTGAGTGGCACACCCAAGTTGTTAAAAACACTTTTGAGTAACACTTAAACTCTTTTCGAGTATAGAGTTATCATATCAAATTTGTTGTGGAAAACTTGTTATTTAATGGTCATTTCGTGGTTAGTCTTGGTGCGCCTAATGTTGGTTGGGTTTGGAAGTGGGGTTGGTGCAACAAGAGATAACCATCAATTGACATTGAAATAACAAGTTGTCCACAATTAGGATTATGCTAAATAGTGTTCCAGCTGGCGAATAATGCTGAAAAGGCTGATATTATTTCCGATTTCATCTTCGACCTTTTTATAGGAAAGTTGCTAGCAAAAAGCACTAAGCTAAGTCGTGTTCTAGTTGGCGAATAGTGCCGGAAAGGCTGATGTTATTCCCAATTTCATCTTCGGCCTTTTATAGGAAAGTTGCTACCAAAAAGCACTAAGCTAAGTCGTGCTCTAGCTGGCCAATAGTACCCGAAAGGCTGATATTATTCCCAATCTCATCTTCGACCTTTTTATTGGAAAGATGTTAGCAAAAAGCACTAAGCTAAGTCGTGTTCTAGCTGGCGAATAGTGCCCGAAAGGCTGATATTATTCCCAATCTCATCTTCGACCTTTTTGCAGGCATGTAGAACGGTGGAATGGTCTCTACCACCAAAAAATTCACCTATTTCTTGAAGCGACATCCCGGTTAATCTGCGTGCCAAATACATGACAATTTGCCTTGGTAGCACGATTTCTTTATCACGCGATCTGGTTTGCATAGATTTAGGTGTGATGCGGAAATGTTTGCCTACTTTAGAGGCAATGGATTCGACACTTATGGCTTTTTTTAAGTGGCCTGGGGTTGCAAAAAGTTTTTCGAGATCGGAGCGCTTTAAAGGCCTGCCTAATGTGCGAACCATGCTATGAACGCGGTTGCAAACGCTTTGTAATCTGCGCATGCTACCTTCCACTAGCCCTGCCAGCCATTCTAATGCCTGAGTTTCGATTTTGGTGCCAAAAGACTCAAGCTTGCGTTCCAGAAAAAGCAGCCTGCTTTCAGGCCCAAGTGCAGGTAATTCAAGTATCAAGCCCGAAGTTATTCGGTTGATAAAGCGGTACGAAAACTTAGTTAATTGGCTTGGTGCAATCGAGGTAGAAAGAATAGTAAGGTTTCGCCTAGCGGTTCTTTCATCAAGGATTCGAGCCAGAATATCAGCTTCTCTTGGTTTAAGAAGTTGGATGTCTTCGAGAACCAAAAGATCTAAATCGATGAGTTGTTTTTGCAGGTTTTCAAAGTCATCACGGTTTGCCATTTCTGCATCTCGAAGAGATTGGCAAAAATCGGATGCCCGCATCATCTGGGTGGTTTTGTTCTGTGATACCTTTAATATTTTTCGACAAAGTGAGCCTAAGAGCCTAGTTTTTCCGGATCCGGGAGGGCCGTAAAGAATGCTGATCGAATCAAATCGCTTTGGTGCTCGCAAGACAAATAATTTACCCACTCGATCCAGAGATAGTCTGGCAAGTCGATGTTCGGGGAAATTCAACCTCAGCGAATGAGGAGAGGCCATTAGCGTCCTGAAAAAGCCATTAGTATGTATTTGTCGTTCAGCTGACTGGATTTTATGCTACTTCCTTGTCTCTTGTCTTGCAATCCTAACCTTCTTTTTTTAACGGATACTTCTTGATCATTAAACCAATTAATCGTTTGTTCCTGAATGGTTTCGTAGGGATTGAACAGCGAATGCAACTCTTTTGGCACCCTCTATCGCCTCGGCTTCTTCCAAATGAACCCCGAAACTGAACCTCATGGAAGATTTTAAGACCTCCGGGGAGACTTGCATTGCCATCAATACGGGTGAAGGCAAAAGCGAACCACTTGAACATGCTGAACCGGTAGAGCAGGCCACCCCAGCCATATCCAATCGCATTAGCAGGATATCTGCTTTTAAGCCGGGAAAACCCAGATTAAGCGTGAAAGGCAATGCAGGATTGTATTCGCCATTGATGGTGAAATCGGCCACTTCTTTTCGGAGTTCTTGTAGAAATGATTCTCGGAGTAGGGCGACTTTATTGCGTCTTGCTTCGAGGTTGTTCATAGCCAGTTTAAGGGCCAAAGCCATCCCTACAACAAGGTGAACCGGTTCGGTTCCTGGCCGTAAGCTTTTTTGCTGATGCCCACCATAGAGCATAGGTTTTAAAGTGCTGCCTCTGCGCACAAGAAGGGCGCCAATGCCTTTTGGGCCATGAAATTTATGGGCGCTCAGTGCTAAGGAAGTAACACACAAGCGGTGGAAATCGATGCGTATTTTTCCTGCACCCTGCACTGCATCGGTATGCACCCACATTTTGCTTTGAAGCTGATTGCCTAGTGTTTCGATGGGTTGCAACACGCCTGTTTCGTGGTTGACCAACATTAAGGTTGCAAGCTTGGTATCGGTTTTTATTTTGTCTGAAAGATTAGAAAGGCTAGTCTTACCCTGGGGTTCGGTTTCGAGCCATTGAACCTGAAAGCCTTGTTTTTCAAGCTTTTTGAGATGTTCGGTGATTGAAGCATGCTCTATTTGGGAAGCGAGTATGCTTGATGGGGAATCAGATAAAGAACTTTGGAGAGCAAGATTGTTGGCTTCAGTGGCTCCACTGGTGAATACCACTTCATCGGGGAATGCGCCCAAGAGGTGGGCAATTTCTTCGCGAGAATCTTCGAGTGCTTTTCGTGCTTTTCGCCCTGCGCCATGGCTGCTTGATGGGTTCCCGAACTGGGTTAATGCGAAGGGCCGCATGGCATCCCAGATTTCGGGTAAAACCGGCGAGGTTGCATTCGCATCAAGGTAGATCAAGTTCTGGTTATTCATAATTGCATCTTAGCGGATTCAATGGGGACGAGTGGTTTTAAAGCAACCCTTCCAAGGTTAATTTGTCGCTGATCATATGTTTTAGATCTTCAAGCCCGGTAAGAGTTTTAAGAGTGCGGGCATCTAGGAAGGGCCTGAGATTATCGGTGCGGAGGTCTTTGATGTAAATGGCGGGAAGGTCGTCTTCAAGCTTGAATTCTTTGCGAAATTCATCCCGGTGCAGGAAGGTGAGAGGGGGCTTTATTTTGGCTAAGAAGTCGCGCCATTCCTTGCGCATCGAAAACGCACCATGGGTAAGGGCGCAAAGATTGCAAGGATAGGTACTTGGGGAAAGCACCTTATGCGAGATATCCGCCATCATATTAAAGAACCCTCTGTCGGCATTGTAAACAAAAACGAGGCCTGAGTTTTTAT
>CAJCCR010000261.1 GCA_903960945.1 uncultured Planctomycetaceae bacterium | reverse complement strand
GATTGCGCCAAGTCGATTGGAATAAGTAGCGAGCAATCCATTTAAACTTGCTTTCATACCGGCTTGTATTGTTTCTCTTGATAGTTCTTTTGCCCCTGGTTCCTATTTAGGTTAAAACACTAGTTGTAAATTGATTTTTTTGTATCGAGAGCAACATGAACATTTTTCTTTCCTTGGTTTCCTGCATTGCAATGCAAAATGCCCTCCCAAAAGTGAACACCCCTGAAATCATTCGTGAGTTCATTTACTTGGAAGCCCCCTTCCCCCAATGCCATGCAACCACCATCGCAGAAACTCCCAAAGGTTTAGTTACCGCTTGGTTTGGTGGCACACGCGAAAAAGCCCCCGATGTTGGGATCTGGGTTTCAAGAAGTGATTCAGGAAAATGGACTACACCCATTGAAGTAGCCACCGGCATTCAAGCCGATGGTAAACGACACCCCTGCTGGAACCCTGTTTTGTTTCAGCCTAAAACTGGACCATTGATGCTGTTTTATAAAGTTGGCCCAAGCCCCTCGACTTGGTGGGGAGAACTCCGCACCAGTGTGGATTCCGGAAAAACATGGAGCACCACCATAAGACTTCCCGATGGAATTTTAGGGCCCATCAAAAACAAACCTGTGCAACTTCCAGATGGTTCCATTCTTTCGCCCACAAGCACCGAAGAAAATAAACTGTTTGGCTTATGGAAAGTGCACTTCGAACTCTCCAAGGATTTGGGAAAGACATGGAGCAAAATCGAGCTCGCTCCTGTCGCACTTGAAAAAACAATCCAAGCCATCCAGCCCAGCATCCTATTTCATAACAACAACAAGTTGCAAGCCTTGGGAAGATCCAAGGGAGGAAAGATTTTTGAAACTTGGTCGGAAGATCTGGGTAAATCTTGGTCCGCTCTTTCTTATACCAATCTTCCCAACCCGAACTCGGGGACTGATGCAGTTACCCTAAAGAATGGTACCCATCTTTTAGTTTACAATCATACCGAAAAAGGTCGTAGCCCATTGAACCTTGCAATCTCCAAGGATGGTAAAAATTGGGAGGCCGCATTAGTACTCGAAAAAGATCCAGGCGAATATTCCTACCCTGCAATCATCCAAACAGCCGATGGTATGGTGCATATCACCTACACTTGGAAAAGGCTTAGAGTCAGGCACTTAATGATCGACCCTGCGATGCTATCGGGCAAAGCGATTGTTGGTGGGGAATGGCCCAAGTAGAAATATTCTAATAGAGCTGTGCTAGAAAAAGTCGCGTCCAAGGTGAACGACCCAAGTTTCATTTTGATACCAAAGTTCAATATCTATTCGAAAGCGTTTAGAACCTTTGGCCAAAGCTGCATGAGCAATTGCTTTTCCATCTTTATCGGTACATGCTTTTATTTGAACGGTGGGCTGATCAAGATTTGCTTTTTTCAAAAGCCGCTTACAAGCAGCTTTAAATTTTTCAATGGTAAGCATTTTTTTTTGAGCTGGATCCACTAGGTTCCAAGCTGCATCAATATCTGATTGGGAAACGGCCTGAAGAAACTCACGAGCGACCGGCTTTGCAGGGCTTTCTTTGATTTCTATTTTTGATGAACAACCAAAAGGAACTAATATAATTGCAATAATAATCAACGCCCCTTGATCAATATGCATAACTTCCATCCTGCGCTAGCACGATTTTATCAGGAAAAATACCCAACACAGCGTCATCAAAACGCATCATGGAAACATGACCGTCAAGGTAGAGGTAATTAGAACTTCCCGAATGCCTTTGATGTGCGATCCAATCCTTGAAGGTATCTGTTCCCAACCAGATGTCAAAATCATCCTGTCTGGGATTTTCGCCATTGATATCGAGAAATGCGAGATGGTTGCGTTCTACAAAAGCAACCCAATTAGAAGTTCCGACTTCATTAATGAAACGGTTTAGATTCCATGCCCCATACCGCCTGCTCTTATGGCTGAGAAGTGAATTCATAAGGTGACTGACTCTGTGCTCAACACCATCGGGCTGACCAGTGATGGGGTCAAAAATTAATTTTCTTTCCGCAGGGTCATCAGGACAGCGAAAGATTTTGTCGGAATTGCCCAAAACTCCCTTGATGGAATTATTTTCATCCGCTTCAGCGGCACTGCCAATAAATGGCATTAACTTGTCAGCCCAGAATATTTCAGCAAACGAATTAGAATGATTGGTATTAGAGCTAACATCAGAATCATAAGGGTGATGCAGGAAAAACTCGCCGCGGTAAACATCGAAGTAGCTATGAACCGCAAGGCCAATCTGCCTGAGCCTGGATTTGCAATCAAGAGCACTTGCAGCACTGCGTACTTTCTGAACCGCAGGAAGCAGCAAGCCAATTAAAATACTTATGATTGCAATAACAACAAGAAGCTCAATAAGGGTGAATGCTTTTTTAGTATTCATAAGAGAACAAACTCCAGTGTTACAGATATGAAAATAATAATACCAACTTCTTTTGCTAAAGCAATCGTTTTTTTTCGGATATAGTAAAATTTTGCATCTTATATTTACTGGAGTGCCTTTTATGCCTGATATCGTGCGATTTTCTGTATCTCTTGAAAATGACCTGTTAGGGCAGTTTGATTCTTTTTGCACCGAGGGCAAGTTCGCAACCCGCAGCGAAGCAGTAAGGCATCTCATTCGCGAAAAATTGGTTTCTTCTCAAAGTACGGATAAAAACTCCCATGTTGCTGCGAGCCTTACACTTGTTTATGATCACCACAAAACAAAAATCACCGACAAACTTCTCGACTTACAACATGCGCATTCAGAAAGTGTTGTTTCGACCATGCATGTTCATCTTGATGATGATCTATGCATGGAATTGATAGCATTGCGTGGCCACGCTGGTGAATTACAAAACCTAGCAGACGCCCTTGGAGGTTTGAAAGGTGTGCACCATGCCAAATTAGTTTTTGCATGTTCCCAATCCATTAGCCCATTGCATCTGCATAGTCACCAGCATCCACATAAACATACCCATTAATTTTGGCAATTATTAAGCAAGGAAGGCCCGCTGAAACTTATTCAGCGAGCCTTCTTTCGTTTAACCATCTTCAGATTATTAAACCATCATGCTACCTGATTTTATCATTGAGCCACTTGGATCAAGTGCAAAAAGATAATCAGCGGTTGCTGCAGGCGATGAAGTTACCGTTGGCACTGTGGCAGCAGCAACGGTAGGGGATGTTGCAGCCACTACTGGGGAATCAAACACCTTGAATATTCCGGAAAACTCATAAGGTTTTTGCAAGATACTTGAAGAGAAGTTGTCGGTTCGAGGCAGCACTCCACTTGCATTTTGCAAATCACGATTAAGCGACCAGAAAGATAACAACCCCAAGTTTTTCTGCTGTGCGAATGCCAGCACTTCCTTGGCTTCCTGTTGATCAAACACCTCGGTCAAAACATCGTTTCGACCTATCATGGGTGTTATCCCAACCATACTCCAAAGCTTTGCGTCAGAAAAACCGGTGTAGATTGCTTTAAGCTGAGTATGCAAACTTGTAGCAGCCTGGATTGCATAATCGCCCATTTTTCCATTGGAATTCGGAGCTGCACCTTCACCATAATCCATGGCCATGATGTTCACCCCGCCCAACTTTACTCCGGCCTTGAAAGCACTCTGTACCGCATAGATGCCATCTAGGGTAAGCCCTGTAGGCAATACAGGAAGAGTCAGCCAGATTTCCAAGGGCTTGCCAGCTTTGGTAGCATCGGCTTGCAACTCTGCAAGCACCAAAGACCTGCGATCAATCACCGCCTTGTTGGCAAGCGCTGCTCCTTCAATATCAAAATCAATCCTAGTCAAACCATAGGCATTGATAACCTGTTGATAAGCAGCCTTGAGAGCAACTTTATCAGAGATCACTTCAGCCATCTCTTGGTTGGCAGCACCACCAAAAGAAACATTAACATCGCCACCCAGGGAACGCAGATCATTCACCTTGGCGCGCATCTGCAAATCAAATTGCTGGCCATCAATTTCATAGGTGTTGAAACCACCCCATGCTGGTTTGCCGGCAGAAGTTGCAGTGATGAAACCAAGCGAGAAATATTTAAGCCCCTGCTCACGAGCGATCTTGGTGAAATCCAAAATCGGCCAGAGTGTGGTGTCCACATAAGGTGCAAAAACATTTCCAGGCCATGCCTTGGCTCCCTCTGCTACAAGTTTTACTGATACCGATGCAGTCGAAGTAAGCCCTGCAACATCAGCAATAGTATAGTTGAAGGAATCCGAGCCCGTGAATCCCGACCCAGGAGTATAACGAACCGTACCATCTGGGTTGATCGAGACTGTTCCAAAGCTTCCCTGAGTCACAGTCTTCACCGAAATTTTATCGCCATTAGGATCGGTATCGTTAGCAAGCACAGAGATGCTTGATGGCGATGCAGATGGAATCCAAACCGAATCCGCAACAGCAACAGGCGCACTATTCACTGGAGCAGGCGTTGGGCTAGGCGCAGGAGTTGGGGCTGGAGAACCAGCAAGCTGGATAGTCCCAACGCCCGAGGCATCCGCCAAGGTTGCGCCCGTTGGTGTTGAAAGCAACAGGGAGAAAGTTTTAGAAGCAGAAAGATTCTGGCTTGGAATCACGATGGAAACAGTCTTGGTGGTTTCCCCCGGAGCAAAAGTTAAAGTGCCAGACGCAGCCTGATAATTGGTACCCGCAATCGCAGTACCATTAGCAGTTGCATATTTAACAGTAACAGTACCCGAGGAAGCAGCAGAAAGTTTCACTTGGAAATTCATGGTTTGTGAATTTCCAGTGGCTGTTCCAAGCATGGGGGCAAGGCTAGCTTGGATGTAACCCATCTTGGTGGTATTAACAGTGGTCCAGTCGTCATTGAGAATGCCGCCCGTGTCGCCACTGTTGGGGTTAAGGCTCCAGTAAGTCCAGCTCATTCCCTTTTGGTTGGAAGCCAGATCTTTGGTGCCATCAAGGTTCAAATCGCCATCCATGTAGTCGGTAAATTTATCCAACCAGAGTTGATCACTGGTTGAACCAAGTTTGGAACCAAACTCGCCGATAAACATAGGGGCAGTCTGATTTTGGAAGAGATATCCAAAATTGGCATTCCAAACCTCATCCAAGTTATTTGGATAGGTAGGGTCGGAAAACCATTTCTGCGCATAAACACTGCTAGGGTATTCATGTGAAGAGTAAACAAGTTTATTAGGCACAGAAAGATTGACGGGGAAGAAGGCAGCGCCCTTCAAGTTACCGCCCCACCAGGTTGTTTCATTGTTGTATTTTTCAACACCTTCAACAATGATAAGCCAGTTGGGATTTGCAGCAAGAATCGCATTGCCAGCACGCTCTGCAGCTTTATTCCAATCCGTTGCTGCGGAACTATTTCCCCAAGTTGCGGATCTCTTAGGTTCGTTAAAGAGATCTGCACCAATCACCGTGGGGTTGTTGGCATAGCGCTTTGCAAGCATTGACCAATCTTCAATCCAACGCTGCTCAGTGTAATAAGCATCATTAGGGATGTACCAAACATCTTCATTCAGGTACCCATCAGCCTTGGCTGAATGCCTGTCGAAAATGACACGCAAGCCAATCTTGCCACAGTATTCCACCATTTTGTCGAGGCACTGAATGGGAGTAAGCCCCTGCAAATCTGGATTCTGCGCAAAATTAATACTGCTGGTAACCGCATCACTCCGAAGCATTTCGTTAGAGAACGGAACACGAAGAGTATTAAAACCAAGAGTTTTTACCTGATCCAGCACAGAGGTATAACCACGGGTCCATAATCCGTGAAATACTTTATTGCCGGTTTCAAATCCAAACCAGTTGATACCCGTGATGCGTACTGCATTTCCGTTGGCATCAACAATCTGATTACCGGATGTTGAAAGGAATCCATTCGATGCAGAGTTATCTAACATCCCAGTTACCGTCACCGAAACATCGTTAACAACCAAAGTAGGAGTTACAATTGGAGTAGGAGCTGGCGTTGGTGCTGGCGTTGGTGCTGGGGTTGGCGCTGGTGTAGGTGCTGGGGTTGGTGCTGGCGTTGGTGCTGGCGTAGGGGTTACAACCGAGCTAGAACCATTGATCACTACATTTGTAGGCGAAGTAGCAGCGACGCCACTGCCTGAAAAACCAAAGGTAATTGAAGCACCAGGAGCAATATCCTTGTTCCAATCTGCAGCACCAATCGTGTACTTGGTACCCGTGCGGGAAACCACGGTGGCACTCCAAATGTTATCCACAGTCCATGGTGCATCGAAGGAAGCAGTCCATGACTTAAGCGTTGTGGTACCTGTATTTTTGATCGTGATATCAGCATTAAAACCGCTACCCCAATCACTTGTGACCTTGTAACTCAGCGTAGCCGAAGCCCCAGGAGCAGGCGTAGGTGCTGGCGTTGGTGCTGGCGTTGGTGCTGGTGTAGGCGCTGGCGTTGGCGCTGGCGTTGGTGCTGGTGTAGGAGCTGGCGTTGGCGCTGGTGTAGGAGCTGGCGTTGGCACTGGGGTTGGTGCTGGCGTTGGCGCTGGCGTTGGTGCTGGCGTTGGTGTGGGTGTAGGGGAAATTACTGAAGATAGGCCACCACCCGTGAAAGCAAAATTCGAAGGGTTTTGCGCATAGTTGCCCCCACCAATGAATCCCACGGTAATGGATTGTCCGGGGTTTATGGTGCTGTTATAACCTGCGTTGGTGATTTTAAAATTACCTGCACTAGTTTGGGTGACGGTGCCATTCCAACTAGAGCTAATGGAGTTTGCGTATTTAAAAGTGGCGGCCCAATTAGTAACAGCAACATCACCTGTATTTTGAATGGTGATAAGCCCCTGCATACCAGAGCCCCATGAGTTATCGATAGAAAAAGAACCAACTAAATTTCCTGCCGGTACTTCCCTAGATTCAAGTGCTTGTAATGATGGGACAAATCCTTTTTTACCCTTTTTCGAATTAAACAACACTTCCAAGTCGTGCATACGCATGATATGTCTCCATATATTAAATGGTTCATAAAATAATAAAATGAGATGTGTTTTGGGAAGCCATTTGGAAGTGAAGTAAATAGCAACCCACTCAAAACGTAGGTCACACTTTTGCGATTGTCAAAAAAAAATATAAAAGTATTTGAGAATTATGAAAGATAAAGCTTTTTTTGCTGAATATAGACTTCCACAGCCCTTGGTAATAAGTATCGGATGCTTTTATTATTGCTTACACGCTCTTTTAATAAAGAACTGGAAACATCTAAATAAGGAGGGCCCGCAACAAAAATCACTTTGGGTTGTACGCCTAATTCTTTCCCTAATTGTGAAATAAATTCCTGTTCTGTGGGCATGATAACCCCAGGCCGGATGCGCACAATAATAGTTGCTAGTGATGCAATTTTAGCAGGATCTTTCCAAGTGGAAAATTCGAGGGCGCTATCACCACCAATAATCAAAAATAATTCATCGTTGGGCTTACGCTTCTGGATTTCTTCAAGGGTATCGATGGTAAAGCTTGGCCCCGGGCGATCAGCTTCCATGGGTTCGACTTTGAATTTTTCATTTCCCGCAATTGCGAGCTCCAGCATTTCTTTACGTTGATCAAAGCGTGAAAGTTTTTTTCCACCCTTATGAGGAGGCGAAGCTGCAGGCACCAACCAAACCTCGTCCAAACCTGCCACAGCAAGGCATTCTTCAGCAAGTGCCAAATGTCCAAAATGAACCGGATCGAATGTACCGCCAAAAATTCCTAGACGCATGTTAACTCTCCATAGATATTTAATTCTTTTTACATGAAAATCTTAAATAATTCGACACATTCCTCGAATAAAGATTATGGAAACCTTGATCAGATCCGATTATTGTTGCCTATACGGCTTATTATTTGATTATACTAAAGTTGTAAAACTGATTAATTTAGCTTGAAAGAGATTCACCATGAATGATTTAGGACCGGTTTTAATTGGTGTTGTAGTACTTCTCGGAATTGGATTCCTAGTGCTATTATTTGCCGTAGGTATCTACAACGGATTGGTTGCAAGGCGCAATCGCTTTAAAAATTCCTATGGTCAAATCGATGTTCAACTTAAAAGGCGCTACGATCTTATACCAAACCTTGTGGAAGCTGTAAAAGGATACATGACACACGAAAAAGGAACCCTCGAAGCTGTGATTTCTGCAAGAAACCAAGCAGCGAATGCAGGGGTAAAAGCAGCTGCGAACCCAGGAGACCCCGAAGCGATGAAAACTCTGATGGCTGCAGAATCATCGTTGGGCGGAACCTTGGGGCGTTTGTTTGCGTTATCAGAAGCATACCCTGATTTAAAAGCAAACCAAAACATGATGCAACTTCAAGAAGAATTAACATCCACCGAGAACAAAGTTGGATTTTCCCGCCAAGCGTTTAATGATTCAATCATGGATTACAACATCTACCGTGAAACATTTCCTAATGTGATTGTTGCAAGCTTGACAGGTTTTGTAACAGCTCAACAATTCACGCTGGAAAATCCGACCGAAAGAGAAGCCCCTAAGGTAAAGTTCTAAATCTAAAGAACTGAAACACTATGAGATTTTTTGAGCATCAAGAAAAGGCACGAAATCACACCTTTAGGTTACTAGTTCTATTTGGACTAGGCGTATTTGCGCTGATCTTCAGTATCGATGGTATTCTTCTTCTTGGCTTGGGATTCTCTGATTCACCTAGTGGTTTAGATGGTGCCAACTGGGGAAACATACTTGCAACTTATTTTCCCGCACTCGCCCTGGTTGCAGCCTTCATTGGATTTGTCATTGGTAGTGCAAGTTTATATCGCCTATCCCAACTCAGTAGCGGTGGCGGTGCATCGGTTGCAGAATCGCTTGGTGGTACACTCCTCCAATCTGAAACCCGCGACCCCGTCGAAAGAAAAATCTTAAACATTGTAGAAGAAATGGCTATCGCATCAGGCATGCCTGTGCCCCGTGTTTATCTC
>CAJCCR010000260.1 GCA_903960945.1 uncultured Planctomycetaceae bacterium | reverse complement strand
TTCATTGAAGGCTATATTTTAAAAAGTATGATGGTCATACTTTCTATTTTAGCCCCTGATTATTAAAGCCCTCCTAGAAATTATAAAACCATGCGAAAAAACATCCCGGTTATTGCTCTTTGCTTTTTCATAACAGCCGTCAATCCAGCCCAAATATTGGCAGCAGATGCTTCCAAAAGGCCGATTGTTCCTGGGTTCGAACGGTTCTCTCAAGGCAAGGAAATAGACCAAGCCCAATTGGGTTTACTGTTACTTGGCGAATTAAATTGCACCAGTTGCCATACCCCAACCGCTACCACCAAAGCATTAATCCAAGCAAAGCAAGCACCTTTACTTGATAAGGTCGCAGGAAGAATCAAGCCAGAATATTTTGAAAGCTTTATTGCAAAAACGCATGAGATAAAACCTGGTTCAACCATGCCCCAAGTGTCCTTAGGAAATACCGAGCAAGAAAAACAAGCCACTGCAAAAGCCTTGGCGCACTATCTGGCGCAACAAGCCGGGGCTAACGAAAAACTGATATTCGATCCCAAACAAGTTGCGTTGGGAAAAACCCTTTTTGCGCAATCCGGCTGCGTATCCTGCCATGCTGGAAGAGATCAAGCTGCGAAAGAAATCCTCAATGTTAACAATTCAGTTCCCCTTGGTGCGCTTGAAAACAAATACACAGTTGGCTCGCTTACCAACTTTCTTGAAAACCCGCATCAGGTTCGCCCTTCAGGAAGAATGCCCGCGGTGCTTAAAGATAAAAAAGAGGCTCATGCAATTGCGTGTTATTTGCTTCAAAGTGCAAAAACCTCGCCCAAATCTGCAGGTGTTTTGAAGTTCGAATACTTTGAAGGCTCTTGGACTAAACTTCCTGATTTCACCATGCTTAATGCAATCGCAAAAGGTATCGCATCCGATTTCGATGTTGAAGTTGCAAAAAAAGCAAACAACAACGCACTCCGCTTTGAAGGCTGGTTCAAATTACAAAGCGCAGGCAAGTACACCCTTCATCTGGGAAGTGACGATGGTTCAAAAATCTGGATCGATGGTAAACTCATCATCGATAATGATGAAATTCATCCGCACACCGTAATCAGCAAAACAGTTGAACTATATAAAGGTGAACACAAAGTTGAAGTGGGTGTTTTTGATGGGGGAGGTGAGTATTCATTAACTGTTGAAATTGAAAGCAATAATCTACCTAGACAGCCTTTATCAGGGATTTGCTCGCTCGATGAAAAAACCGCTGAAGGAACGAAGACGGTAGCTAGTGTTGCCCCTGGCCAGCCAGAAGTTTTCAAATTAGATGCTGCACTTGCAACCAAAGGTAGAGCCCTCTTTGCTTCTGTTGGATGTGCGAATTGCCATGGTATGAACGAAAACAACAAGCGAATTCCCGCATTGGTTCAAGGTCCGGAATTATTAAAGTTGCGCCCAGAAACAGGCTGCCTTTCCGAAAACCCTCAAGGCAAGTCACCCGACTTCGCTCTTGATGCAAAACAAAAAACTGCTATCGCTTTGGCCCTCAAAAACTTGGCCAGCATGCCCGCTTCCCCAGATAGCAAAGCCTTGATCAATCAAACGTTTCTCTCTTTGAATTGCTACGCTTGTCACCAGCGTGACAAAATCGGTGGACCAGAAGATTCTCGTAATGCTTCCTTTGTTTCCACCCAACCCGAAATGGGCGATGAAGGCCGGCTTCCTCCTGCTCTTACAGGCGTTGGCGCCAAGCTTAACCCCGACTGGCTTAAACAAGTTCTTGAACAAGGAACTAAAGTAAGGCCTTACATGCTTGCAAGAATGCCCAAGTATGGCAGTGGTAACGTTAATCAACTGATCAAACCCTTGGGTGAAGTTGATACCATTGAACCGGTTGAAGCCATCCAGTTTGCAGACACGCCCTCTAAAGTTAAAACTTCGGGCCGACTTTTGGTTGGCTCCAAGGCCTTGGGTTGCATCAAATGCCATACATTCAACAATCAAAAAGCTGAAGGCATTCAAGCTCTTGATCTCACAAGTATGCCCCAACGATTAAAACGTGATTGGTTTCAACGCTATATGCTAGACCCTCAACCTTTCAGGCCCGGGACCAGAATGCCCGCACCTTGGCCCATGGGCAAAACCTTCTTTGATGATATCCTTGAAGGCAGCACCAAAAAACAAATCGAAGGCATTTATGTCTATCTCAGCCAAGGGAGCAAAGCTTCTCCACCCGAGGGCCTTTCCCGCGAATCTATCGTACTAGTTCCAGAAAAAGAACCGATCATCTATCGCAACTTTATTGAAGGTGCTGGCGCTCGGGCCATAGGCGTGGGTTACCCCGAAAAAGTGAATCTGGCTTTTGATGCAAACTCACTAAGAGTTGCAATGATCTGGCAGGGAGCCTTCATAGATGCTTCTAGGCATTGGCGCGATCGCGGAGTTGGTTATCAGCCCCCTCTGGGAGATAATGTAATTTCTCTGCCTGCAGGGCCTACCTTTGCAACTTTGGCAAGCGATAAAGAAAATTGGCCCGCTATAACTTCCAAAGAACAAGCAGGAACGTTCATCAGCTATACAACAGATGCTTTGGGAAGGCCTTCTTTCCAATACAAGTATGCCGATGTCATGATCACTGATTTCCCCACCCCTACAAAAAACAAAGAGGGAGGGTTCTCAAGAGCGTTTACGCTTGAAAGTAAAACCCCACCTGCATTGCTTTACTTAAGAGCTGCTGTAGGCACCAAAATCGAAGAACAAAAAGAAGGCTGGTTCATGGTTGATGGCGAATACAAGTTCCGCTTGGTAGGTGCCAACAAGCCCATCGTTCGAGAATCTAATGGCAAAAAAGAAATCCTTGTTCCTATCGTTTTCGAAAACGGTGTGTGCAAACTTGTTCAGGAATATTCTTGGTAACTAACTTCAACAATAAAAGCTTCAGGACCCTTAACATGAAAAATACTTTGCTGCTTTCCAGCCTTTTTACAGGCCTAATTCTTGCATCTTTCTCCAAAGCTGCTGATCCTATCCCCACTGAAGATGACTACTACAAAATAGTCAAATTCGAAATCCCCAAAGATGTCGTGCTTGAAGCAGGCGCAATCGAACTTACCGCAGACAACAAACTTTTTGTCAGTTCCCGCAGAGGGGAAATCTGGTCGATTGATAATCCATTTGCCAAGGATCTAGCTAAAGATGCCAAGTGGACTCGCTATGCACATGGCCTTCACGAAGTTCTTGGGCTTGCATCCAAAGATGGTTGGATCTATGCCACCCAGCGTGGCGAGCTAACCAAGCTCAAAGATTCCAACGGCGATGGCAAAGCGGACATCTTTCAAACCGTTTCCGATGCTTGGGAAATCAATGGCGATTACCATGAATACGCCTTCGGTTCCAAGTTCGACAAAGATGGCAATGTCTGGATCGTTCTTTGCCTAACAGGTTCTTTTAGCAGCAATAGTAAGTATCGTGGTTGGTGCGTTCGTGTTAATGCTGATGGAACGTTTACACCAACCTGCAGCGGTATCCGCTCGCCTGGGAGCATTGGTTTTAATGCAGCAGGGGATTGCTTCTACACCGATAACCAAGGGCCATGGAATGGCACCAGCAGCCTTAAGCATCTTTTACCTGGCTCGTTTCAAGGGCACCCCGATGGCAATAAATGGTTTGATCTTAAAGAAGCAAAGCTCGCAGGCCCCAAACCTGAAACCCCAAAAAGCGGCTCACGCATGATGATTGAAGCAGAGCGCATTCCCCAACTGATGCCTCCTGCTATTTACTTCCCCTACAAGAAAATGGGGCAATCCGCTTCGGGTATCGACTTCGATAAATCCGAAGGCAAGTTTGGCCCTTTCCAAAACCAACTCTTCGTTGCGGACCAAACCAATAGTACTGTCATGCGCGTTCATCTCGAGAAAGTTCATGGTAGATACCAAGGCGCATGCTTCCCTTTCCGAAAGGGCTTTGGCTCTGGCAATGTTCCCATTATGGCATCGAAAAATGGACACCTCTTTGTAGGGGGCACCAATCGTGGTTGGGGCTCGCAAGGCAACAAACCTTTCGCACTCGAGCGTTTGGATTGGACTGGAAAAGTACCTTTCGAAATCCACGAAATGCGTGCTAAAAACGATGGCTTTGAACTTACCTTCACCCATCCTGTCGACCCTAAAACCGCTGCTGATGTTGCCTCTTACAAAATGAGCACCTACTGCTATATTTACCAATCTGCATATGGCAGCCCTGAGGTTGATTTTACTTACCCAAAAATTACTTCCGCAGTGGTCGCCCCCGATAATAAAAGCGTTCGAATTATTATCGACAAACCCGTTGCTGGCCATATCCACGACCTCACCGTGGCGGGGGTTCAGTCAGAAGCAGGCCTGCCCTTGCTTCACCCCGAAGCTTATTACACCTTGAACTACATACCTGAAAAAGCTAAGTAAGTGCCTGTTTGAATGGATGCGACTGCTCAATATTTACAAGATCTACTTATTTCAACCAAGTAGATCTTTTTTTATGGCACCGCAAGTAAGCATTAATTCCTTTTGCATTCTTGACAAGCCAACCTCTGGGCCTTAGGGTTAAATCATATTTGATTATTTCAACCATAGTTAAGTTTGGAGAATAGGCCCATGTCCACTGAATCAACATCCCCCAGCACTATGCCACCTAAACCTAGAGAAATCACCGTTTACAGCCATTCCATGCTGTTCTATTGGTGGCCTGTTTGGTTTGTAGGTTACATTCTCGCGGCTCTTACCCTTTGGGATCAGCACCTCTTGATGGTTGTTCCTATTCATGCAGAAGTAAAACCTATCGAGTTCAAAGATGAAAAAGTACGAAATGTGGTCACTATACCTGACAATGAAAGCTTTCTAAAAGATGAAAAAGGCTCTTTGATTCAACCCACTCTTTATGTGGCGCAAAGCAAAAACTATGGGGTAATCTTCTGCCTAACGCTTATACTTACTATTTTCATTACCAGTGTATCGCTGCGCGGAATGTGGTCTATTCTGGTCATTGTTGTGATTGTAATGGGAGTCACCATTCTGATGCTTGCGGGTTACTGGGAAAAAATCACCAGTGCGTTCTCCCTTCTTGACATCCGAATCAATCTAGGCGGATATCTATTCACATCCACTGGCTTGCTTATCATCTGGCTAATTGCGTTTATGTTTTTCGATCGCCAGATTTATGTGACCTTCAGCCCTGGGCAATTGCGAGTGAGGACCGAAATTGGGGATGGCGAAAAAGTTTACGATGCCACCGGCCTTACTTTCGAAAAGCAGCGCAGTGATATTTTCAGGCATGGCATCCTAGGCCTTTGGTTCTTAAATATCGGGACAGGAGACCTCATTATTAAAACATCAGGTGCGCAAAACCACACCTTTGATCTTCCGAATGTAATTGCGGTAGAATCGAAGATCAAGGCCATCGAGCAATTGATGCAATCTAAAGACGTAAACCTGTTGTAAGTTTGAAATGAGAGTTAAGTTAAAAGAAAAAGCCCGGCATGAAGCCGGGCTTTTTTGTTACACGATGAATCAAACGATCACTCGATCAATTCTTTTACGGGCTGAACAAAGTAAGGCCCGCCTGTCTTTTTATCTGCGGTCAACTTTTCTGCGTGTTCATTTGCATCCTTCTTCTTCGGGTAATCAAATACTGCCACCCTCTGATTGGAATTGCTGAATACGCCCCATACAAGTTTCATACGCACCACTTTGGATGCACGAGTCTTGCGCGGCTTCTTTTCTTTAGCATCCTTTTTAGGCTTCTTTAATGCCTTCTTTTTCTTCTTCTTAGGGCGATCCTCATCATCGCCATCTTCGTCGTCTTCAGATTCAGGGAAGTCATCATCGGCAGGCTCATCATCGCCTTCATCACCATCGCCTTCATCATCCCCTTCGTCATCATCATCATCGTCGTCGTCGTCATCGTCGTCATCATCTTCCTCGTCTTCGAGGAGCTCTTCTTCTTCTTTAGCTTTAGCTTTTTTGCGATTTTCAGCGGCATCATTAGCAGCGCGTAAATCTTTACGATTGGGAAGGCGGCGAGCCATGAATAATACCCCCATACCAAGAAAACATAATGAATGTTGCATAACAATTTAGCAACAGGTTAAGATGTCAAACTAGCAATTATGAGCAATTCATTCAAGTTAGAGTCGGGGAATATTCGCAATTTTTAGGGATATAGGTCGAATTAATGCTGAAACCGGGCAGAATATTTCAAATAGGAACCTATTTTAGCAAGCAAGGCAAAGGACAAAGAAACCTACTTTTTATCGTCTTTACGCCCGCCATCTTCCCCTAAAACCTTTTCTAAGGTGCGAATTGCGTCCGCAACGCCTTCCATGCGGGGATGAATCTTAAGCGTATTTCTAAACGCTTTAAGAGCAGAACGGTGCCTTTTCATTTTCATGTAACTTTGCGCCATTCCCACCAGAGCGCCAAAATGCCAAGGGTTTAAGTCTAATACCTTTTGGCAATCAGCAATCGAATCTTCGTATTGTTTCATGCGGAAATAAACAATTGCCCTTTGATTGAGCGCTTCTGCAAATTCCGGAGCTTTTTCAATCAAAGCCGTCATACTTTCCAAGGCTTTTTCGCGATCCCTTACTCGGGTCGCTTTTTGCAATGCCGTATTATTTTCTTCGCTATCAGCCCTAAACCAAAGATTCCAAAGGCTGGCGGTTGCCATATCTGCAACATCGCTGTCGCCATCATGCAATAACCTGGCCATGATAGGATTGGCTTCCATGGTACCTAAAAGCCCAAGCGCAAAAAGCGAGGCTTTTCGTGCTTCAGCAGATTTATTATCTAAAAGCCTAATTAAAGTGCCTTCAGTGTACCTTGCAAGCACGAGTTTTTTAAAACGCTTTGTTGCTTTGAAATGGCGAGCACGCCATTCAGAGAAATCCTCACCCTCGCGAGGACTAGGCAGTTCGATAAAGTATTGAACAAGAAGGGCCGAAGGCATCGGACACCTCAATTTTTTAATTGTTGAAATATTGCCACTTTTGGCACAAACACTTCCACACTCATAATAAGCAGACCTTTTGATTAAAAATCAAACTGATCAACTATTTAACATTCTATGATTACTTCCACTATTCAGCAAAGAGATTCAATCCCAAATAGTAAAAAACAAAAATGATTTAATTAACATCTTGCCACCGCAGTTAATTTCTATCTAACTTCCCATCCTCAAGAAGCAAAAAAGATTTTCTCAGCGTGTGAGATTGCGAATCTTTTCGTTCCCGGATTTTTTTTTATCTCCTGCTTGCATATCCTTGAGTATCACCTCGACAGCTTTTTGTAATTGCGCATCAATTCCTTTTTTCAAATCATCAGGCATTGGCTCAACAAAAATATCCGGTGCAACTCCCACTGTATCCATATCCACACCAAGATTGGTATAAACCCCAATCCTAGGAATTCTAAATGTTGATCCATCAATCAGCTTTGTGCTACCTGTACCAATCACCATGCCCCCCGTAGGTTGACCAACAAGCTTGCCTAAGCCAAATGTTTTAAAAGCATTGGGAAAAATTTCGGCATCACTATAAGATCTGTTATTAATCAGAAGAATCACGGGCTTAGTCCACTTGCGATCATAGCTTCTTAAAACTGCGCCCTTATCTCCCTCTCGATGTAAAAACTTCGTGTGATCCTGCGCACCAAGATAATTCAAAACCTGATCATGGGTAAACCCGCCGCCATTAAACCGAACGTCCAACACCAATGCATCTTTATCGAAATTATCTGAATAAAGTGAACGAACAAACTTATCAAGGCCTGCATCATCCATGCTAGGAATATGAATGTACCCAACCTTGCCATTACTCATCTCCGAAACTTTTTGGGCATTTAAATTAACCCATCGATCGTAAAGTAGCGGCGCCATCCGATCACGAAGGATCGGTGTAATTTCCACAGTTCGACGATTTTTGATCTTCGGGTCGGGTGAAGTTTCCGAGCCAACAGATACAGCCACAGTTTCATCATTCTTGCCATTAAGAAGCTGGCTGACTTCAATTAAGGGGTTTAGTTCAACTCCATTGATTGCGAAAATAATTTCACCAGGTTTAAGATCTAATCCTCGCTTATCTGCGGGCCCACGCTTGATGACTTCTCTAATCTTAAGGCCATTACCTTTAAAAGTTTCATCAAAGAGCAACCCCAATTCAGGGGTTTGTTCTTCAGGAAAACTTGAAGTAAATTGCAATCCAAGGTGAGAGGCATTTAATTCGCCCAGCATTAAAAACACCAGGGCCTGAAAATCCTCTTTCATCGGGGCATGACTTACCATGGGCCTGTATCGCTGGCGCACTAAATTCCAATCTGCACCATGAAACTTGGCATCATAAAAATTGTCCGCAAGCAATCGCCAGCATTGATCAAACACCTCGAGGTTTTCTTCCCCTGCTTTGATCATCATCTTAATGCGAAAAGAAACAGACCCTAAATCTGCACCCGGTAGAACTGAAGAAGCTTTAGCAGTGCGAAGGCTGCCATTACCATCTCTAAAATAAATGAGATCGGTTGTTTTCTTAGACCAATAAATACCTTGGGGTTTTACCGCACCCGTAGAAAGTTTTGTCACGATTCCACCCGTTACTGAAGCAACCCAAAGTTCATCCCCCGACCGGAAGGCAATCTTAGAACCACCAGGAGAAATCGCGGCATCCGTGGTGTTCATTGAACCAACAGCACTAACTCTGGAATGAATTTCCTCAAAGTCGATTGCTCCAGAATCTAAGTTGACTTTTCCATTTGCAACAGGCTTTTGCATCTCCATAACAAAAAGACCGGGGATATTTCTTCGCTCGCTTACAAAGGCGATTCTTTTGCCATCCGTGCTCCAAGTGGGGGAATAATTTGAGGTGGCATATCGTGTGATGTTTTTTGGCGGGTTCTCTTTCGTGGGGCCAGCAGCGGGGATAATAAACAACTCACTAGCAAAAGACCCATCTCTTCGGGAGTAAACAATCCATTTCCCATCCGGGGACCAAGAATATTCCGTAATCATGGAGAGGGATACGACTTCTTTTTGTTCAGAGCCATCAAGATTCATACTCCATAATCTTCCCGCCCGAAGGAAGTAGATTTTTTTCCCATCCGGTGAAAAAGTCAGGTTCGATTCAGGCTTCTCGTCATTGGTAATTTGTTTCACTTTAAACTGATGTGCTTCAATGAATTTAGGGTGTTCAGTATCAGCAGATTCCAGAAGAAAAACTTCAATTCTCCCAGTACGATCGGAAAGAAAAGCCGCCTTTGAAGCATCAGGCGCCCAAACAGCACCAAAATCATCCGCAGGGTTATCTGTCAACCTGATGGGTTTAGCTACGCCAGAAACCCCCATGCGGTAAAGTTCGCCATGAACTCCGAAAATAACTAAAGATTCTTCTTTATTAAATGCAAATTCGGATGCGTTTTGAGTGAATGTGACCAACCGATCAACATTGGTTTTATCATCAACCAAAGCCTTAACGATTATTTTCCGGGGCGTTCCTGGATTGGCCGTATCAATAAAATAAATATCAGGACCACATTCATAAACAATGGCAGAACCATTGGCATTAATACGTGCCTTACGAACCCCATCAGAGGTATGGTTCGTAATTTTAACCGGTTTGGCGCCCGCTTTGTTTTCCATGCGAACAATATTGGGCGGGTTACCAAAAACTTCGCTTACATAATAAACTGCATTTCCATTCTGGCTCCACATCGGGGAAGAATCCTGCCCATTAAAATCCGTAAGTTTTTTATTACCCGTGCCATCCATTCCACCAACCCATATTTCGTCATTGGAAGAGCCTCTATATCCTTTTCTATACCATGCGCCTGGCCCACGGGTAAAAGCAACCAAATTTCCTGCAGGATGAATCGCACCATCCTTGGCTTCATCAAAGGTGATCCGAACCGGTTGTCCGCCATCAATCGAAACCGTATATAAGTTTGAAAACCCGGGATAACCCAACCCCCTGTTGGAAGAAAACAACACCGATTTAGAGTCAGGCGCCCAGCCACAAACAATATCGTTGGCAGAATCAGATGTAAGCCTTTTAGCTTTTCCACCTTGAGCGGGAATAATAAAGCAATCATAACTGCCATGCCTGTTGGAACTAAATGCAATGAATTTCCCATCAGGGCTGAATGCAGGCTGA
>CAJCCR010000259.1 GCA_903960945.1 uncultured Planctomycetaceae bacterium | reverse complement strand
TCCATTGTGGATACATGCAAACCAACCAAGGTCTGACACGCCCAGCATACTGGCGTATCATTTATTGCTTGGGTGATTTTCATGCGTTTTGGTGGAAACCCGCAGAGTATTGCGCACCAGAAGAAAAAAGCTACATCCCTCTGGAAGCCTCAGAAATTCGCGCTTTCCGCTTGCAACCACTCTTGGATTTCGCAGAAGAACTAAAAGAATTAAGCGGCCTCGATTGGTTTTCCACAGAGATTTGTCTCCACGAAAAACCTTCGTACTCCAAGCATCAGATACGCTCGGAAAATGGCTCGATGCTTCCCCTCATTGCAATCGATTATTTTAATGATCAGTGCGATGTTCATGTGCAAAGCCAATGGCATGGCGCCCCGCCAGATCTATTTGTAAATACCGTTGCAAGGCGATTCGCAGACCATGCAACAAGTCTATCCCGAATGAACAAATCGCGAAAAGCGGGCTAAAGGTTCTTGCCCACGGATCTTATATCAGGATAATCAACGCTTAAAGGAGGGGCCAAGATGCTGCCCGGATATAACACCAATGGCTTCGCACACCACAAAATTGAAGATGCTTTGCAAATTATTGCAGAGCTGGGATACCGATCTGTTGCGTTCACTTTAGATTACAACACCTTTGAACCATATGCAGCCAACGCTATTACAAGGGCACGGGAACTTGAAAAGATCGCGAATGATTTGCATTTGAATCTCGTGATCGAAACCGGTGCAAGATTTCTTTTAGACCCTAGAAGAAAGCACCAACCCACCCTAATATCAAAGCAAACATCAGATCGAAAAAAGAGAGCGGACTTCCTGCTGCGCTGTGCAGAGCTGGGCCTTGCAATGGGATCAAACACCTTAAGCTTTTGGTCGGGTAAACCCGATTTCGAAGCTGCAGATGATAGCTATTGGGAACTGCTCATCGAACAATGCATTGGGATCTGCAAGCAGTTGGAAAACAGTGGGATGAAAATTGCATTCGAACCAGAACCGGGAATGTTCATTGATACGATGGGTAAATTTGAACAGCTACACAAGGCGATCTCGCATTCAAAATTTGGCCTAACATTAGATATAGGGCATCTTGAATGTATGAATGAAATGCCCTTGCTTCCTCATCTTGAAAAATGGGGTTCAGTGCTTTGGAATATTCATCTGGAAGATATGAGGCCTGGGGTGCATGATCATTTGCTCCCTGGGGAAGGATCAATAGATTTCGCCAAGGTTTTCGAAGGGTTAAACAAAATAAAATACGAGGGTGGAGTGCACTGGGAATTAAGCAGACACAGCCATGATGCAGTAGAAACTGCCCGCAAATGCAGGCAGTTCATGCAAAAACAAGGTTATTAGAAAAGAGGCTTTTTACCCGCATCACCAATGCCGCCTCGCATGGAAAAGTTCCGCGGGGGCGCAGGCCTGACTGGTTTTGCTGGAACAACTGGCTCTGGTTCTTCGGGTTCAGCAGCACTTGCTTCGGGTGCGGTAAGCGCCTTGATCGAAAGAGAGATTCGCTTGGTTTCCGAATCCATGCTCTGGATTTTAACCTGAATTTCCTGCCCTACTTTTACAACATCCTGGGCTCTTCGAACCCGAACGGTGGAAAGTTCGGATAAATGAACCAGCCCCTCAATGCCTGGCGATAATTCGATGAAGGCGCCAAACTCTGCGAGCTTGGTAACCTTGCCTGTAACAACTATGCCCGGCCTGTTATCCCTTGAAAATACATCCCAGGGGTTTTCTTCTAATTGCTTGAACCCAAGGCCAACTTTTCGCGTTTCGGGATCGATCTTTAACACAACCACTTTCACCTTCTGGCCTGATTGAAACAATTTGGTGGCATCGATCTGCCTGCTCCAACTCATTTCGCTGATATGCAACAAACCATCGACTCCGCCTAAATCTACGAATGCGCCAAAAGGCATTACTGACCTTACAATACCTTCGCGAACCTGGCCTTCCTTGAGTTCGAGCCAAAGCTTTTCCTTGGCCTCTGCTTTTTCTTTTTCGAGAATATCCCTTCTGCTAACCACAAGATTTTGGCTAGCAACGTCTACTTCTGCAACCATGCAGACAAGCTTCTGGTTTAGATAGGGTTCTAGTTCATTGATGCGGAACATTTCAATCTGGCTGATGGGCATAAAACCGCGTATGCCATGCACATCAACTTCCAAGCCGCCTTTGTTTACACCGGTTACTCTGGCCTCAACCGTCATGCCTACAGCAACGGTACTCCAATTGGCGTTGGAAACAGCCGAGCCTTTGCGGGAAAGCAGCATTACACCGTTTGCCCCATCAAAGCCTTCGATTTTAACTTCAACCTCTTGGCCGATGACTGGATTGCCCTCGGGGAAAGAGAGGATAGAAAGAACGCCCTGTTTTATACCGCCGGGCAAATCAATGAAAACATCTTGGTCATGGATGCGAAAGACTTTGCCCAATTTCATTTGGGGTAAAGGCTCTTGGCCTCTTTTACGCTTGGGCATGGGTTCGCCACCCATTAGATCGGTTTCAGTTATGCCCATCATAGCGGCTTCGAGTTCGCGCTCGATGAAGGCATCGTTATCGATTTTGGAGAGGAGGGAAGGTTGATCAGAGCTTTGGAAAGCTTGAGCATCCGTTTCTCTTCCTGCTTTGGCTAGATCGCCTGCTTTGTTCATATCGTATTTGGCAATTTTGCGGGCGGGCATCCGGTCAGGATTATCAGTCCTTGTGGAGGGTAAATTTTCATTATCTTGATTGAAAGGTTCATTGCTCATAAACAAAACTCCAATAAATCGAATGGAACCAAAGTATTATAGAAAGATCGCAAGATTATTTGAGTTCTTTAACCCGAAGATTTCGAAAATCGACTTTTCCACCATGATTTTGCACACAAACATACCCCTTTAGAGGTTTGTTTTTGATCTCTTCAACGGTGGTTTGATCAATATCGATGATTTTTTCGCCATTTAAGGTGACCATTATTCGGGGCCCTTTGCACTCAATCTCGATTTTATTCCATTCAGGTGCGGGTTTAACGGCTTTAACCTTGGGGGCAATATAGCGGTAAAGCGAACCCGTAGAATGCTTGTCGGGATTCTTCATGGCATCGTCCAAAAGTTGAATTTCATACCCCGCGCGAGAAGGTGGTGAGTCCGAATTTTTTGGATCATAAACCCCAGTACGAATACCGATGCCACTATTACAAGGAGATTGTTTGGGTAATTCTTTCTCTGAAAGCCTGTACTCAAGGCTGAAGACAAAGTCTGCAAATTGATTTTTATCATAGCGAAGAAAGCCATAGCTTTTGCGATTATTCACCCTGCATGTGATCATGCCATTTTCCGCAACCCAAATGGGCTCTTTATTACCCTTGTTCTCAAATTCTGAAGGGCCCTCGATCACCCAGCCGGAAAGATCTTTCCCATTGAACAACTCAATGGCATCATTGGTTTCCGCCAAAAGAATGGGAGTGAACAAAAAGAAACAAAAAACCCTTAAAAACATCTCTAGTATCCTTAATAACGGTCCTACACTTTGGGCTTGGCACGAACCGTCATATGAAGATGGTTTTTCCCTGAAGTCTGCCAATCGATAAGCACAGAATCCGAACCAAACTTCCAAGAATAATTCCCGCCCTGCAAATGCCCCTGAGAGGCATTCCCTGATAAAACAAGCTTTAACTGCTCAACGCCTCCCTGCCCATCGATTATTTTCTCAAGTTTTTTTCTGCGATCAGAAGAAAACACATCCAGCCTTTTCGCAAGTAACTTCTTGGCAAGTTCAACAGCGGGTTTGGGAAGGTCTTTAATTGCGATTCCAGACTTTCCAATCGCCTGCCCTGATCCCCCGGGCCCAGAAAGTTTGGTCAGCGTTTCCTTATCAAGAGTCTTGGCAAGTGCAAGCAATATAGTCTCTTCTTCATCCCAAAGATTGTTCACGGGATTACCCCCCAACAACACTGGGCCAAACTCACCCTGATCATCTGCTGAAAATTCGCAATGAATCAATGTTAAATGATGCTGTGCTAATCGAAACGCAAAAGACTTCCCTGCTTCTGGTGCGCCAAAAAAATTGATGTATCTGCGGTTGGCTGGCGTTTGCTTGGCTACCTCGATGCAGCGGGAAGCTCCATAAGAAGAAGTCATTGCATGGATCATTTTTTCAACAAGGGCTGCCTGCTCAGGCTTTAGTTTGCTGATCGCAAGGCCTTTTCTTTCAATGGCCGGAAAGACTTCTGAAAACCGGTCTTTATCATCGAATGCTTTTAATGCTTCGCTTTTTTGTTGCTCATCCAAAGATTTGAATAATTCAATTGCAACACCCCGGGCAGCATCATCAGACCCCTGAAACACAAAGGCGGACGCTAACAATGTAAATGCAGGAAAGACAACAAAAGCAATAACGCCAGCAATTTTTTTCATCATTTTTTCCTTTATTCAAATACGTTTTGTACAACAACATAGCAGACTTCGATACCGGATACCACTAATTAAGGCTGCCATGATTGATCGAATGAAAAAATGCTGGTCCTTCATCAAGATATTCATTTGGATTCTGGTGGCGCTCGCTGTTGGGTTTCAGTTCTGGAGAATCCTCCACCTTGAAGCCCTCAAAGATCCAGACGGCAAGCATAACTCTTTGACCCTGCTTCTACAACAGTTGCAAAGCGTTTCTATATCAGGCGTTTTTCTTTGCGGATTACTTTATATTGTTGGTATTGGTTTTTCGGGATGGTTCTGGGCCGATCTTTTAAATGATATCAAACAACCTATTTCCCTACCGTTTGGTTTGCGCTGTTTCTACATCGCCCAATTAGGAAAATATGTACCCGGGAAAGGCCTCGCCTTATTTCTTCGCATCAATTCTGCAATGAAAGAAAATGTTACCATCACCGCAGGAGTTGCAACCTCCATTTACGAAGTGCTTTTTACGATGGCGACTGGGGCAACTCTGGCGGTAGTGCTTGGTTTGCTCTCTCCAGATACTTCAACCATGCAAATAACAGCAGCAGCGTTCCTAATGGTTGTCACTGGGATTCCAATCATGCCCGGAGTATTTCCATTTATAGTAAAAAGACTGGGGCGACGATTTTTGCCTGCAGAGCAATTACTTGTACTTCCAGGCACCTTTCGCTCTTTTTTTCGGGGCCTTTTGTCCTCCATGCTTTGCTGGTTCTTTCTGGGGGCAAGCCTTATGGTGCTTTGGCAAGCCATGGATACCTCGGTAAATGGCATGACCTTTCACCGCTTTATCTGGTGTACAGGTTGTGTAACTTTGTCGAATGTTGCAGGATTTGTTGCTTCAACACCCGGTGGACTCGGCGTTCGCGAACAAATTCTACAAATCATGATGTCAGCGACACTTGGGCCTAAAGCTGTTACTGCTGCGATTCTACTTCGTGTTATCTGGACTGCTTCAGAAGTTGTAACCGCTTTTGGGTTTTACTGGATTAAACCCCGAGCAACCGATAGAAAAAACATAGCTGATACTTTCCAACCCGTTTCCACTCAGGCAAACCAGCCATGATTTCCATTATCATCCCTGTCTATAACGAAGATGAAAGCATTGTTATTCTTCATGGCGAAATCTTAAATGTCGCAAAACTTTATCATCTAGATGTGGAAATCCTTTTCGTCGATGATGGCAGCAAAGATAACTCTTGGGATAAAATCTGCGAACTATCAGCATCCCATGCCAATACACGGGGGATAAAGTTTCGCAGAAATTTTGGTAAAGCTGCGGCTTTGTCTGCAGGGTTTCATGCTGCAACTGGGGATATTTTCATCACCATGGATGCAGACCTTCAAGATGATCCGATGGAAATCCCAAACTTCTTAAAGCAACTCGAGCAAGGTGGCCCTGCAAAAAATGCGCAACCCTTTACACCTCTTGATGTAATAAGCGGCTGGAAGAAAGTCCGACTCGACCCCTGGCACAAAACCTTCCCCAGCAAAATATTCAACAAAATGGTGAGTAACCTTACTGAGGTGCATTTAAACGATCACAATTGCGGCATGAAATGTTACAGGGCGCCTATCTTTAAGGAAGTTCGACTTTATGGCGAATTGCACCGTTTTATTCCGGTGTTGGCCGCTGCAAGAGGGTTTAAAGTGGGAGAATTGGCAATCCAGCATCGCGCCCGCAAGTT
>CAJCCR010000258.1 GCA_903960945.1 uncultured Planctomycetaceae bacterium | reverse complement strand
TCGCAGTCGCCTGGAGTATGGATGGCATATCGATAATGCGCAAAGGGTATTTCAATTAAACCTGTTTATTATTTCGAAGATTGATTCAGATCAACACAAAGTAATTCTTTTTCATCGCGTAAGAATACTCTGCCTTCAGAAACTGCTGGGTGAGCCCAAGTATGGCCACAAACTTTCGCCCTGCAGATTTCCTTGTAACCTGAGGCATCTGGTTCAAACATCACCAGCGAGCCAAAATCTTCCAGCATCAGAATCTTATTGTCAGCGGTGCGCACCAGCGATGCATGGTACTTCCCGACTTTCTTTTTAGTCCAGATAATCTTACCCGTAGCGATTTCAACACATTGCAAATCTGATTGAGGCGGCGGAAGCAACCCACCCGTGACGATGTACACATGATCTCTCCCCACAACAACGGGCGTAGCAAAGTAGCAATTTAGCGAACCGTTTTTCCAAGCCTGTTTGTAGGAAGGTGCAGCTTCAGAGTTGTTGAGATTTAATGCCACGCTGCCATAAGTCACGGAACTTGCAAGTACCATGTTGCCCATGCGTACAGGAGTGGTGCTACTTTCGTTAAGCCTGTCAACAAGAGGGAACTTCCAGTGTGATTTACCATCTTTAGGATCAAGCGCAACCAGCCCCTGTTGAGTAAGCGCAAGGATCATTTGCTTGTCGCCATCCTTCCAAAGGGTAGGGGAGCTGTAGCTGGATTTGTCATCAAGGGTTTGCCAAGCGGTTGTGCCATCTTTTTGATTGAACGCAACAATGGAAGCTCCTTTGCCACCTACTTCGACAACGATTTTATCATCGATAAGAAGGGGCGAGCAGGAAGTGCCAAAGTAGAGGTTCGCAGCTTTGAACTTGGTGAGTGTGTCGACCTGCCAGTTTATTTTTCCATCCGCAAGGTTGAACGAGGAAAGAATGCCCGTAACACCAAAGGTAAAAATACATCTGTCAGAAATGGAAGGGGTGGCACGAGGGCCTAGGCCAAAAACACTGGTAAATGCTGCACGTTTGTAAGGAGTTGCCCAAAGCTGTTTGCCTGAACTGGCTTCAAAGCATGTAAGCACTTCTTCATCTTTGTCTTTGACGCGGGAATGCAGGTAGACTTTGCCTGCATGAATAACAGGTGAGCTATGGCCTTCACCGATCGGAAGTTTCCAAAGAACTTTTGGGGCATCTATCCAAGGTTTTAATGTTTCAAGAGAAGAACAATCTCTACGGGGCCCGAGCCAAGTGGGCCAGTCTTCTCCAACCGCAGTTCCGGAATTAAGGAGAGCAAAAAATCCAGCAAGAAAAAGCGAGCTAAAGAGGAGTCGCATTTTCTGGGTGATCAAGGAAGTGATGCAATGGGGCATAATGCCATGGAAGTTGTTTTTCATCTGCGAGATCCTTTAACTTGCGGGTGAACTTTTCCGATAACTCAAGCATCTTACCCTGATACCCTTGATCGCAAAAATAAATTCTGCAACCAAGAGGTCTGGGTTCGCGTGCGGTACAAAGATTCTCTTTTTGAAAAGGGCAGAACCCCGAATCAGTGGGCTTCTCATAGGCTGGGGCATGCTTTAAAAGCACTGCAGCTTCAATGCTTGAAATAAAAAGAGTGTGGTCGTATTCCTTAAACCTGCAGCATTTACCCGAGGAAAGGCAGACCGGGCCTGCTTGTCTGACTTCCGCATCCGCTTCTGCATATATAGCAAGTACATCAAGTTCCAGAAGAGAAGTGTTTTTAGTCGTGTGATCTTCTGGATGTTTCATGCAGTCCTCAGAATGTTGCAGAGATTAGCTGCCAATGTTTTCAAGCTTACCTGTGCTGTCGCCAAAAGAGGGCAGGGCAACTCCCATGCGCTCCAAAAGAGAAAGATGCAGGTTGGCGAGAGGCGTATCTTTGGCAAAGCGTAAATGCTGGCCTGTCTTAAGGGTGCCCGCGCCTTTGCCCGCAACAAGGATTGGAAGTTCATCATGGTTGTGCCTGTTACCATCGCCGATGGCACTACCATATACCAGCATGGAACTATCGAGGATTGAAGCATTGCCTTCCTTGATACCTTTAAGTTTTTCAAGGAAGTAAGCAAATTGCTGAAGATGATACTGATTGATTTTCTTAATCTTTTCGTACTTGGCTTTGTCATTACCGTGGTGTGAAAGTTCGTGATGCCCTTCAGCAACGCCAATGCTTTTGTAGTTGCGATTGCTGCCTTCGTTTGCGATGACAAAAGTTGCAATGCGGGTAAGATCAGCTTGGAAGGCCAGTGCCATCATGTCAAACATAAGTCTGCAATGA
>CAJCCR010000257.1 GCA_903960945.1 uncultured Planctomycetaceae bacterium | reverse complement strand
TGGCTTTTGCCAAACTTCATTGTGAGAAAAAAATGGTGATAATAAAAGGCGCTACACATTTATTTCCTGAACTTGGCGCCTTGGAGGAAGTTGCTGTTCTTGCAAAAGACTGGTTTGTATATCACCTTGCGCCTATCAAAATTCACCTGAAATAAGCGATGGTTTCTTTGAAGCAAAATTCAATTTTAAAAATCTTAAGAATTATTGGCATGTTTCGTTGGTTTAAACCGTTGTTTATTGTTGTACAAGGAGAATATCATGATATTTGAAAATCGTAGTGATGCAGCAATGAAACTTGCAAAGACAATGAAAATGCAATCTTTTTTAGACCCGATTGTTTTAGGGATACCACATGGGGGAATTGTGACAGCGGCTGTTTTGGCAAAAGAGCTAAATGCAGATTTTGATGTGGTTTTATCTAGGAAAATCGGGGCGCCGAATCAGCAAGAGTTTGCTTTAGGAGCTATTTCAGAAGATGGACAAGTTTTTTTGAATCCAGCACTGAGAGAATCTCAAATTGATTTAAAAGAATATCTTGAAAATGAAAAAAAAGAACAACTGATTGAAATCAAAAGACGGGAAAAACTTATCAGAGCGATACTCCCTCAGTCTGCTGTTGCAGGTCGTTCGGTAATTGTTGCGGATGATGGAATCGCAACTGGTGCAACCATGATCGCAGCACTTCAATGCCTAAGACCTAGAAACCCGTTTAAATTAATTGTCGCAACCCCAGTTGCCTCACCTAGTCGCCTTGCTGATGTCAGGCCATGGTGCGATGAAATCTTTTGCCTTCATTCCGATGATTATCTGATGTCTGTAGGAGAATTTTACATGGATTTCAGTCCAGTGGAAGAAAGTCAGATGCTTGATATTATTCGGGAAATGTCGGACATCAAATCACATTCAAAATGATTTAATTTTTAGATTGATCCCATTTCATTTTGGTTTGGTTTTGTTAAGACGAGTTCGTTTGTGTCTTTACGAAGTATCTTCCATAATAGCCAAGCTGATAAACAAGATATCAATATACCCATGGGTATCCAAAGAAACGCAGGGAGATTTTGGGTGATGAAATGGGTTGCGTTGAACGCTATGGTTACTAATCCATTAGCTTGGCCAGCTTTGGGTGCGAGATCTTGGGCATTGGGTTTAGCCATCCAACCTGCGCCTCTGCCAATTACTTGAAGCCCGATCATTATCGGTGGGATCACAAGCCACACTAATCCGCTGTAGACAAGCTTGAAGGATTTCTGTTCTGTTAATTCCAGGGGTGTCGGCGAGGTGATTTGAATAGCGTTAAATAGTCTCGTTCTTTCATCTTCATTTTCAGGTAACCATTTTAGTTCCTGCCCACCTTCAAGTTTGAACATGACCTCTTTGTTTGCCAACCCCATGGAAATTCTTTCAACTTGATACCATTGGAAGAAACGAGTCTTTTTACTTAATGCAAGCAAAGGCCATTGTTCCGGCCCATCCAGCCATGCCAATAAATTTTCCTTCCCTGAAGGATATTGGGCGATGCAATCTTCGTTTACGCCAAGAACCATGCTTTGATTTCTGCAACGGAAAATAGGCTCGCCATCGTTTCGGTATTTTTTAAATAACCGGGTATAGGATGGCCCTTCAATTTTAAAACATACTGCGAAGGCAACAAATATGATCGTAATTAAGCCACCAACAGCGATATTCATTGAGGGAAGTAATGCCAAGAATGGTGTAATCAGAAAAAAGAATAAAAACAAAGGGCTATTTACTAAAATGATTCTCATCCAAAGTACCTTTTTATGCCACTGCCAACCTAGGATCATGATTGCAGATACAGTATACTCTCGTTAGATATAAGTGTGCATAATTTTAACTAATCTCATTTGCCCGGGGATAATAATGGCTGATCATGTAAAGCGAGCAGCGTGGTTATGTGAAGAAATCGAAAAGCATAATCGCCTTTATTATCAGGAAGCAAAGCCTGAAATTTCTGACAAAGAATACGATAAGCTCCTTAAAGAACTTGTTGATCTTGAGAAAAATCATCCCGAGCTTGCCAATGCTAATAGCCCCACGCAAAGAGTTGGTGGCGCACCCATCGATGGTTTTGTAACGCTTAAGCATCGCTTGCCTATGCTTTCGATTGATAACACCTATAGCCCAAGCGAACTTAAGGAATTTGACAAGAAGGTTTGCAAGGGATTGGGAAATGATAAACCCAGCTACATGGTCGAGCTTAAAATCGATGGTGTTGCAATTTCGCTGATTTATGAGAATGGCATTCTTACTGCGGGCGTAACCAGGGGCGATGGCGAAAAGGGCGATGATGTTACCCAAAACTTAAAGACTGTTGGTGGGGTTCCATTAAAGTTAAACACCAAGAATCCTCCTGCGCTTTTGGAGGTTCGGGGTGAAGTGTACATGGCAAGGGCGAACTTTGCCCGCCTTAATGAACAGCGGGTAAAGGAAGGGCTGGATAAATTCGCCAACCCTAGAAACTCAACCGCAGGCTCGTTGAAGTTACTCGATCCAAAATTATGTGCAGCACGAAAACTTAGCCTCTTTGCTTATGCCATTGGCGCAATGGAAGGCATTCAGGTTAAGTCCCAGACTGAAACTTTGAAATTACTTCATGATTTTGGATTCCCAGTTAATCCAAATGCTACACAGCTTGATTCCATTGAAGAAGTGGTTGCCCACTGCGAATCTTGGAATGATAAAAGGCACGATCTTCCCTACGATACCGATGGTATGGTGATTAAAGTAAACGATCTTGCGCAGCGTGAAAAGTTAGGAATCACGACCAAGTCGCCACGCTGGGTGGTGGCTTATAAATTTGCAGCAGAGCAAGCTCTGACAAGGCTTTTGAATATTGAACTTCAGGTAGGTAGGCAGGGGACACTTACGCCGGTTGCGCATCTTGATCCGGTGCAACTCGCAGGCACCACCGTGGCCCGAGCTTCACTTCATAATGATGATAATCTGAAAACCAAGGATATCCGTGTTGGTGATATGGTGGTGGTGGAAAAAGCAGGGGAGATCATTCCTTATATTGTGCGGTCTGAGCCAAGTCTTCGGACAGGAAAAGAAAAGCCTTTTGTTTTCCCAAAGGTTTGCCCGGTATGTGGTGCGGATGTTGTGAAGGATGCCAAGGGCGCTTTTTATCGTTGCACTGGTACGGATTGCGTAGCACAGCTTAAGCGCAGGGTTCGTTCTTACGCAGCTCGCAATGCAATGGATATCGAAAATCTGGGTGAAGAAATCATTGAGCAGCTTGTAGATACGGGTTTGGTGAAAACGCTTGCAGACATGTATAAATTAGGGTTGAACCAACTTGCCAACTTGGAGCGTATGGGGGAACAATCTTCCAGAAACCTTCTCGATGGAATAGCAGCAAGTAAATCTCGGGGCCTTGCAAGATTACTTACCGGGTTGGGCCTTAGGCATGTGGGCGAAAATGTCGCAGATGTGCTTGCCCGAAAATTTATCAGCATGAAGGCATTCGCCCAAGCCAACGAAGAAGAGCTTGCAGCAATCGAAGGGATTGGGCCCGAAAGAGCCGCTAGTATTAGGGGTTGGTTTGCAAATACTACAAATCAAGAACTGATTGATAGCTTGGAAAAAGCGGGTATCAAGATGGATGAATCCGTTTCCACGGTTGCTGCATCTTCTGCGTTGGCAGGCAAAAGCATTGTGGTAACGGGTACGCTGGTAAAATATGGCAGAGAAGAAATCGAAAGAAGATTGCGCGATCTGGGCGCAAAGGCTTCGGGCAGTGTATCCAAAAAAACAGATTTCCTGCTTGCAGGCGACAAGGCAGGCAGCAAGCTTGAAAAAGCACGGGAGTTAGGCGTGCGTATTATTACCGAAGAAGAATTCGAAAAACTTGCTGGTTCGTAAAGAGCTTTTCTCACCCTAATGGTGGCAGGGGTATTTCCATCGAAAGGCAGAATGCTCTTAGTAACACGCCTTCATTTTGGGTGATTTTTCCATCATGCAGGATTGCAGCAATGCAGCCATCCAGCACCTTATGCTTTATTTCTGTGTTGGCTTGAGCTAGAAAATCAAACACCTTGTCGAGCATTTTAAAATCAGCTGTTTTAGTTTCAATGTTGGATAATAAGCCATGGATACCTGCGGCTTGGATTGCTTTTTGATAGGCAGGGGCGGGGGCATCAGAAAGTTTTGCAAAGAAACTGAATACGGTGCTTGCAGCAATCCCAAGCGCAGCTCCAGGCCCTTTCACTGGGCGAAACTTCTCCAGCCCTGTTTTAGCCAACCGCCAGATGCAGAACTCGAAAAAGTCGATCTTTCCATCCGCACTTATTAAAGCCTGACATATTTTTAGAGCATCGATTGATTGCTCTTTGCCCAACATTTTTAATGAGGGCAAGGCTTTTGATAAAAGGGTAAACAATTGCAGCTTGTTTGTTTGCAAGACCAAAGGTTCGACTTCGAAAAGAGCTTGGGCTATTGCAGGGTCTAACTTACTAATGAGTTGATCCCTTGCCTTGGTACGTGCAGGGTTATCTAGCGGAAGCAGCATTGAGTAAAGAACAGCCAGTGCCCCTGCAGGATCATGGCATTGGTTCTCAATCGAAACAAGAATCGGGATGGGTGGTGGTGATTTTTTTGCAGGCATACGCATGGTGCCTGCCAGGTTTGAAAGTTGGGCAGCGGAAAATGCAATTTCTTCGGTTGGTTCAGTTGAAGATTCTTCTGTAACGTCTTCTGGAGGTTGAAAATGAACTCCTTCGATTCTTTTAATTCTTTCTTCTAACGGTGGGTGGGTTGCGAATAATGTGCTAAACCCTGATATCCCGTTTCCAAAAAACAGATGGCTTGCCTCGGGAGCATTAGGATTTTTAATGATTGAGCCTTGATCCCAACCTGCAATTTTTCGAAGTGCTCCGCCTATACCCTCAGGGTTTCGGGTGAATTGCACTGCAGAGGCATCTGCGAGAAACTCACGCTGACGCGATACTGCGGCTTGAATTAATCTTCCAAAAAACCATCCCATCCAACCAAGGATAAACAGCATCAAACCAATCATGAATATCGCACTTTTTCCATCATTCTTTTTCTCGTTCGATGAATTACCGCTATAGGAAATCGAACGAATAAGGATTTCACCCAAGATACTTAGAAAGAAAATGCCGTAAAGAATTCCCATCAATCGGATGTTAAGTTTCATATCCCCATTGAGAATATGGCTGAATTCGTGGGCTATTACCCCTTGCAATTCATCTCGAGAAAGGGCTTCGACACAACCTCTGGTTACGCCAATCACCGCGTCATTGGGCGACCAGCCTGCTGCAAATGCATTGATACCTTCTTCATCCATCAGATAAACACGGGGCACAGGCATGCCTGATGCGATAGCCATTTCTTCTACAATGTTTAAGATTTTTCTTTCGACGGGGTCGCGGGTTTCAGATTGGAGGAGTGTACCACCAAGCGATTCTGCAACC
>CAJCCR010000256.1 GCA_903960945.1 uncultured Planctomycetaceae bacterium | reverse complement strand
GTACCTGCGTTTAGGCCTGCAACCTGAATGGTGTTGGTTAACGCCTTCAAGAAGATGTTTCCATTACCCGTGCTAATTGCATTTAAGCCTGCGGTATTAACAACGGTAATGGGTTGGCTCACGGTGCCTAAGGTTGCGCCGGTCAAATTCAAAGCTGCTGAATTTGCGATGGTGCCCGAGGGTGATGATGTAAGAGCGCCCTGAGCCGAGATGGAAACTGCGCCACCCGATAGAATGGCGCCCAATTGCAAGGCGTTGGCATCACCTAATTGCGCTGCGAACGAACCAGAATTGGTAAAGGAAACCACTCCGGTGAAATCATTTGCGCTGTTCAATAAAGTCAATGGGCCTGCGCCTGCATTTAAGGTGGCAGATCCTGCGCCTGCCTGCTGGATGATTGGGCCGGTTTGCGAAATACCTACCGCATTAATGTTTAAGGTTCCAGAGCCTACATTAGAAGATGCGATAATAATTGCGTTGGCATCGTTGATGGAAACATTGTTTGCTCCCGTGTTTTTAAGTGCGACAGCTCCAACAAAATCATTGCTTGCAGATTCCAGTGTGATGCTTGTGCCTGCATTAAATGAGGAGGTGCCATTTACACTTAGGGATGAACCTGTTTGTTGGGAAATTGCACCTGTAGCAATGATGTTAAGCATTCCAGATGCGGCAATCGATGGTAGGTTTAAATTGCCTGTCTGCCCGATGATGATGTCGCCTGTGGTGCTGGAAACACTTGCGAGGGTTGTAATCAGAGTATTGATTGAAATCCCGCTTGAAGCAGCTAGATTAAGGCTGTTTGCAACAGCTAGTCCGCTTCCGCTGATACTTTCAGAAGAATTAAGTGTTGCGGTACCTGTAGTTTCGATCCTAGCGGTGCTCCCAAGATAAATACCATTGGCAGAGAAAGAGATTTGTCCGCCAGTTCCAGAAGTGGTAGCCAAAGTGGTTTGATCCATGCCGATGCCATAACTGTTGGCGCCGGTGGTTTTATTTCCTGTAATAGTAATTCCACCCGATCCCGCTTGCACAAAATTAGAAACGCCAAGAAGAACGCCATGGTTATAATTGCCACCGCTATTCAAACCACCATTTCCAGTGATGGAAAGTGCGCCGCTGCCTGAAGATTTAATGGATGAAGAATCCGCAAGAAAAACCCCTAGGTTGAATCCGATCTTGGATAAACTGCTGCCGCCCCCGGTGCCTGTTACAGAAACATTGCCGTTGATGGCTGAAGTAATGCTAGCGGTGGAGCTTACTTTTACACCGTAATTATAATCACCCGCGCCTGCCCCCCCGCCGGTGCCGGTAACTGATACATTTCCACCAGAAGAGGAAATTTTTGCGGAGGCAGATGAAATCAAAACCCCATAGTTATCACCACCTTTATCGTTTAGGCCTGCCTGGCCAGAAACGGTAACATTGCCCACGCCGCCAGCAAGAATGGCGCCCCCATTTGCTACAAGGATGCCATGATTATAACCACCATTTCCCGAGCCCCCACCAGTACCAGTTACGGAAACAGCGCCACCCGAAGAGGTGATAAGCGAGCCAACCCCATCAACTCGAAGGCCCATGTTGCCCCCGCCTAAAACATTTGCGCTCCCAATACCAGTTACGCTTACTACGCCCATTCCTCCAGCCGAGACAACAGCGCCCGAGGTTACAACCAAGCCGAAGTTTCCAGCGCTAGATGCGGTTCCACCACCTGTGCCCAGCAAGGTGACATTACCCCCAGAAGAATTAATTTCGGTGCCTGTGCCATCAACCCATAATCCGAAATTGTAACTAGCCAATGCGGTATTACTTCCACTGCCAGTGATGGAGACAGATCCAAAAGCAGAACCATCATCCCCTGCGAAGATTTTTGCCCCATCATCAATTGCAACACCATGAAGATTGTTTGTGACCCCTGATCCTGCTCCTTCGATTATGATATCGCCACCCAGAGTGCTGATTTTTGCACTCTTACTCGTAATGATGATTCCTGCATCATCGATTAAAGAAGATCCGGTGTTCTTAAGAAAAACATCCCCCGTGGTGGTGGTTAACTTTGCAGATACCTTGAGCATTTTCGAAGTTTCGATGCTGATGTTGGATGCTGCAGAAGAAATCTCCTGGTTGACTTCAATCGAATCTACACCCTTACTTGAAAAGCCTCCGGAAAGATTAAAAGCAGAAGAGCCCGTAAATTTTGCAGATTGAGCAGAACCACCACCGCTATCTTGAACAGTGATTTGATTTACATCATTGATTGCGAATGAAAGCTGCGAACCGTTTGCATCGCCGGAAACATCAATGGTAGTGCCGTTGTTGGTAACAATAACAGATTCGCTGGTGGAATCAGAATTAGTAAAATCCAACGTAAGAATACCGGAGGCAAAAGTAATATTTGCTGGGGTCGTACGATCTTCAAGAAATTCAATTTTAGGCAAAAGGTTGAGGGATGAAGAGGCTTTGCGAGGATTTTTAATGGTCTTTGAATTAGAAGTTGCAAACCATTTGGATAGAAAATGAAACATGGTAAATCCCCAGGGCATAGCCGTAATTTTAAAAACCAAACCTTTTGCACGCCTTAAGAAAGGCGGACATCAGTATCTATCGGCAAAAAACAGAGTTGGTTTGATTAAAAAGGTGGAAGATTCGTTATAGTTAGCAAAAAAGGCAAATTAAGAACAATCAGTGTTTTCAGAAATGTCTTCCCAGACCTCCTATTCGGTGCTTCTTGGATGTTTCTTCTCTAAATTGCCTAAGTCGTTTGGGCGTTTAATTTCTAAAAGTTTTTAAATATCGAACGCAGTTCTAAGAATTCTACTTTTGGATTAATTCGGTGTCGCAATTCTGAAAGCAACTTATGGGGGTAGAATTTAAAAGTTCGAGGGGTGAGGTGCTTTTGAATTTTTGAAGTGGCAAGGTGGTGAATTTTAGTTCTATTCAATTTGAATGGTTGGAATTTATCAAATTGTATTGGGGCTTAATCCAGGAATAAGTTTCTTAAGGGCTTGGATTATATCTTCGTAGTTTGTTGGTTCGATTGTTCCACTCATGGTAAAAAAATCAATTAGGTCGTTCAGCATTCTTGCCAAGGGAATTTCAGCTTTTAGATGCTCGGATAGATCTATTTTCATACTTGAGTAAAGGGCTTTGGTAAGCGCCTTGTGTTCCATGAGTTGAGAACAAAATGAATTGACCTGCCAAGTCAATTTTGCATCTAAAATTTTACAGATGCTTTTAGTAGTGTTAAAAGAAAAATGATTTTCGCCATTATTAAGAACGTTTGAAGCTAGTTCATTCATGATGATGGTGCATAATTGGTTGCAACTTTCAAATCGATCATCAGGATCCTCTGAAAGCGCTTTCATTACTGCATCTGAAATAGGGGTGGGCAGATTTGGCACATGATCTTTAAGCGGGATAGCTTTTTGCTTTACAATTTCAAGGAATATCCCCACATGATTGTTCCCATTAAATGGTAACTTTCCTGAAAGGCATTCGTAGATGATCACTGCGAGTGCGAATTGATCGGTTTTGGCAGAATTTTTTTCCCCGAGATGTTGTTCTGGAGCCATGTATTGCGGGCTACCAATAAAAGAACCAAGCGAGATAGTTGCAGCCTTTTCATTAATAAGCGTGAAGTTTTTTAAAATACCAAAGTCGGTTAAATAGGGATTGTAATTTGAGTCGAACAAAATGTTTTCGGGTTTCACATCGCGATGAACCCAATTATTAGAATGAATAAAATCTAATGCTGAAGAAATCTGGGGCAACCAAAGTTTGAGATTATTAGGAGAACAAACTTCGTTACTTAACTTGGCAAAATCCATCACCGTCCTTAAGGTCCCATTTTTAATGTATTGCAATACAAGAAATGGATGATCTTCGTAAAATCCACTATCAATAATTGGAACGATGTTTGGGTGCTCCAAAGCAGCATGGGCTAAAACCTCTCTTTCAAACCGTTGGAGAAGATCTTTTTTTTGTTGCTGATATTTAAGAATAGGCGCTTTGATAACAACATCCTTGTTAAGATGTTGGTCGAAAGCAAGCAAAACCATACCCATACCACCATTTGCTAACTTACGTTTGATTCGATATCTTTGATTTATGATTTTTTCAATCCATGATGAAAATTCTTCATTCATGATAAAATTCTTCAACTTTATTTGAAATCAATGGGCTAATTAAAAACCTAGATAAATGTAATACATTTCCAAAGGCTAAAAGATCCATTATTGGAATAAATAAGTCCATTATTGGCACAAACTAGAGCAAAAACAGGGGTTTCAATCCACTATTGGCATTAACGCATTTTTGCCATTAACCAACTTTTCTTTTTTAATTAATGTCCCATAAATAACTCGAAAGGTGACTATTGATTGTTTGCTTACTTGCTTAATTACCAAATTTAAAGTGTAATAGAACATGCAGATTAATCAGTACAAAGATTTTTACGATTTTTTAAGCGACATAAAATTTCTTAAACTTGACGGCATGGTTGCCAATTTAAAAACTCCTGAATGGAAAATCCATTCCTTGGACGTGGGTGAACTCGGACTTCAATATGGCTGGATGGGTGGCGGGGTAATCACCAGCGGTAAACTTAATGGTGATGGTCATCTTGTTCATATTCCGCTGAATGGTTCATGCAAGGCAAATGGCAAAAGTTTGCAGTCTGATTCGGTGCTGATTTGCATACCCGATACCGAGTACATCATCTCATTCAACGATGTTCATGATTGGTTGAACCTGTTTATTCCCATTAAGATAATAAATTTGATTCTTCAAAAAAACCATATTTCTAAAACCAATCAACCCAATGGTGTGGTGCATGTTGGGAAGGATAGGATTTTAAATTTTAAGAAGACACTTCGAGAGATTTCAGGTTTGACTGGAAATGCAAATGATCAGCCAAAGGCTTTAATCAGCAATGGAAAAGCCCAAAAAGAAATTCTGGCTATTTATGAAAGTATTACTGTGCAACCCCCAGTGATCGAGCTAATGGGAATAGGCCGACGCATTATTGATCGAACCCAGATAATGGCGCGTATTCAAAATAAGTTGCAAACCGAACCGCTTGACAAAATTTTTGTTGTAGACCTTGCCGCGGTTGCAAAAGTTTCCGGCCGTACGCTCCGAAAAATCTTCATGGATTATTTTGGGATTTCACCAGTACGCTATCTGATGATTTACAAGATGCACGCTGCCAGAAAAATTTTGAAGGAGTCCCATCCTTCGAGTAGCACGGTTTCAAACATTGCTTCCCAATTTGGGTTCAAGCACTTTGGCAGATTTGCCTCAAGTTATCGGAACCTTTTTGGTGAGCGCCCCTTAGATACTCTTAACAACCACCATAAAAATTAATTCCGCTTGATTAAAGCGCGATCAACAATGCGATTGCTTCGCTAAAGTAATCAGAGTTTTCCTTGTGCAATTATTATCAGCGCAATGCCATGCAAAATCTTTTTGTAATCCTCTTTGACCTGATTGAATTGATTATTTCTTACTTTGAAAGGGCGCAGCGGAACCCCAGGTGCGACATTCCCGTATCTGGCGCGGTTCCCCTTCTTGCTGCATTGCGGTAGCTTTCGCAATAACTTGCATGGCAAAGATAGGAGCCACCCCGTGTCACCCGCTTGGGCGTATGCGGCTCGTTTGGGTCCCAGCTATTTGCAGGCCCCTCTGGGCTTGCAACCTTGGGCTTGTTTGCCATTTGTTGATATTGATCTGCCCGATACCAATCCGAACACCACTCCCAAACATTTCCCGCCATATCGTGAAGGCCATGTCCGTTGGGCGGGAAGGATTTAACAGGTGAAGTTCTTTCCCACCCATCCAGCTTTGTATTAAGGTGGGGAAATGTGCCCTGCCATATGTTTGTTAATCTAGCTGAGTCGGATGGCAGTTGGTCGCCCCAAGAAAATCGTTTGCCTTGCAGATTGCCACGGGATGCATATTCCCATTCCGCCTCGGTGGGTAATCGTTTTCCCGCCCATGCTGCAAAAGCGGTTGCATCATCCCATGATACCTGCACCACAGGGTGATTCAGCCGGTTGTCGAGATTACTGCCTGGTCCTTCTGGATGTTTCCAACATGCGCCCGGGGTCCAAGACCACCAAAGTGAAACATCATCGGTAGGCACGGGATGGGTAGGTGGTAAAAACACTAAGGAACCTGCCACAAGTTTTTCTGCAGCGGGCTTTGGTGTTCCGGGTGGGAGTTGCTTTTTAAGTTCATCCCAATCAGGGGCTTTTTCGGCGGTGGTGATGTAACCTGTAGCTTCGACAAATTTTTGAAACTGTTCGTTGGTTACTTCGTGTTCATCAATCCAAAAGCCTTTGATTTTGACAAGGTGAGGCGGTTGTTCGTTCTTATTTGGCGTGTCTTCCAAGGTTCCCATTTGGAACTCGCCTTCCGGAATCCAAATCATTCCTGAGAGCGATTTTTGGGAAGCTTTTTGAACACGATTAAGCAACGAAGTTGTTGCAAAGGCGATGCCGAATCCGATTGCAATAAGGGCGGCGAAGTATACGAATCTTAGCCAACCCTTTTTAAGTTTTACAGATTCTTGAACGCCATTAATTGGCTTGCTCGAACCCTGATGCTTGCTCGACATTTTCACCTCGGGATGCCATCAGAGTTTTTTAATACGATTATTTGCCACCCGAACCAGCAGCGTCGATCATTTTATGGACCTTATCCAGGTTGAACGATCCAGGGGTTTGGCTAGGTGGGTACTCTTTCATGCTCATCAAAAACTTTGCTGCGATTTGCTGCAAAGGAACGACAACAAATGGCCTATCTAAAAACCAGTCATTGTAAGTGTTGGAGTTATGCTGTGCTTTTTCGAAAGGATCACGCCTTAGATGAAACAATAGTGGAACTCGAAGTTCGATAAAAGGTTCACGCCATACCCCGAATGCCTCCCCGCGGTTTTCTAGGAATACAGCTTTCCAATCGTTGAAACGTATAGCAACAATATGGCCATCATCATTGACATAAAAGAATTCATTGCGTGGGGAATTTTTCTCTTGGCCGTTTAAGTAGCTAGTTTGATTGTAACCATCAATGTAATTTCTGTAGCGCCTGCCATCGAGCTCAACCCCCTTGGCAAGTTTATCTTTGATATCAGGCTCGCCCGCCAAGGCTGCAAAGGTTGGCAACCAATCTTCATGAGAGACAACACCATTTCGGGTAACGCCCGCAGGAAACTTGCCCGGCCAGCGAACAAATGTCGGAACTCTGTAGGCCCCTTCCCAATTAGAATTTTTTTCGCTTCGAAAGGGAGTGGTTCCTGCATCTGGCCAAGTATTATAGTGGGGGCCATTATCGGTGGAATATAGAACGATCGTGTTATCTGCAATTTTTAATTCGTCAAGGAGGCCGAGTAATTCGCCTACATGGCCATCATGTTCAACCATGCCATCGCTGTATTCATCTTGGCCTGACTTGCCGAGGTTTTCTTTTTTAACATGCGTTCGAAAGTGCATCCTGGTGCCGTTCCACCAACAGAAAAAAGGTTTGTCTTCCTTGTTTTTTTGGGAGATGAAATCTTTGGCGGCCTTGATGGTTTCATCATCAATGGTTTCCATGCGTTTCTTATTAAGTGGGCCGGTGTTCTCGATGGTCTGGCCGCCTTTACCATCGGCCTTGCACTTAATCACGCCACGGGGGCCATAGGTTTCAAAGAATGTCTTGCCGTTGGGAAGTTTTAAATCACGAGGGTAATCACGGTTTTCTGGTTCTTCTTCAGCATTCAAATGATAAAGACTGCCATAGAATTCATCAAAACCATGCATGGTGGGAAGATGCTCATCGCGATCGCCTTGATGATTTTTGCCAAACTGCCCGGTGGAATACCCGCTAGATTTAAGAACGGTAGCAATAGTGACATCGGATTTCTGCCAACCTTCCTTAGCCCCGGGCAAGCCAACTTTGGTCATGCCTGTACGAACGGGCACATTACCACCAAGAAAAGCTGCCCGGCCTGCGGTGCAACTTTGCTGCCCATAATAATCCGTAAACGAAAGGCCTTCGCGTGCAATGCGATCAATGTTTGGGGTCGTATAACCCATCATGCCACGGTTGTTATGGCTGATGTTCCATGTGCCAATATCATCGCCCCAGATAACAAGGATGTTTGGTTTTTTGCCTTCGGTTATAGCCTTGGGCTTATCCGTGTTGCCAATGGATTGTGGTGCAACTGCGAGTGCCAGCATTTTTTCTTTGGTAAGGTTTTCTGAGCAACAACTAGCGTTGGCATTAATACCAGTGTCAACAGGAACCGCATAGGAAAACAAACTTGTGGGAACTTTGCCTGATGCCACCGCCCAGCCAAGAAAAGCACCTGCCAATAGGAATACCAAGGAAGTTGGCGTAAATCGGTTAAACATCGAAAGCTCCAGAATCTAGGAGGTACGGTTATTAAAATTATCTCAATGCTTATATCTTACGCCCGATCGATGAAAATGCGAAATGATATTGATTAAAGTAATACCACTTTATTCGTCTTCATCTTCGTCTTCGTCTTCGTCTTCGTCTTCGTCTTCGTCTTCGTCTTCGTCTTCGTCTTCGTCTTCATCTTCGTCTTTTTCTTCAGCGCGAAGATTAAGTTCACCGTCTTTGTCCATCACCCATTCTTCCTCGTTAATGCTAACACTATGGCCGGTGGAACAATCGAGTTCCAGCCTTGATGCTATTTGTTTAGAGGAAAGTACAGAGCTGCTTACGGTAAGATCGACTTCGCCAAAACCGATATGGCAATCAAACAGGGCCTCATCGATGTCGTTATACGGCCCACCAAAATTACCATTATCATCGTAAGACCAATATGAATCTAGGCAATGTACAACACCAGCATTGCCCGTGTGCCCAGGCGATCCTCCATCATAGGAAACCGTATAAACTTCGTTTCCATTAGCCTCGATTAAAGATTGCAATGCAGATTGATCAAGTTCCATGAGTTCACTCCATTAATAACTGGACGAAATTCCAGCTCGATAAAATAGGCAGGTTAAGCAATTGACTGTGCCACCAAGTTACACAGAATCGTCTAAAGCTTATGTTCTCATGTTAATCTGCATTCATTTTGGTTCCAGCTTAGCAGCAAGAATTTAAACCCCCAATTATTAATCAAGTACTATGGTTGAAATTACCGATTATTATTTTAAATCGGGTTAGGTCGTTTATTAGGGTTTTTAAAATGTGTTTTGTAATGCTCAAATTAATTAACTTCTCAAGATTATCATGGCTGCCCTACGGCGTCTTGTTGGGAGTTATGCTGTTTGGGAATATTTCCTCTGCATGGGCGCAATTAACAGGCATCTCTGAAATCGGCCATAGTTACCAGGCAGATGCCCGTGGCGGAACTGAAACCTCGATCGGTGATACCGGTTTGGCACATATCAGGCAGCCCGCATCTGCTGCAACGCAAGCATATGCCAAATTCGATTCCAAGATCAATTCAGTTTTCATCAACAATCAGTGGTCCGATATCAAAGATACAGGTAATTCGGATGTAAATTATGCTCTGTCTTATAACCTAGGTACTGTAATTCCGTTAAGTGAAGAATTTGGTTTGGGTTTGGCGTATGAGACTGGGGGTTATAATACAAAGTTTGCCAACCGGTATAATTTCCCAGATCTTACGAACCCTATGTTTAATTCCTTCACTTACAGCACCCAATCGATTTATGCTAATTTAGGTCACAAAGTAACGGACAAACTATTTGTTGGTGGCGGCCCTACTTTGCAAATTCTAAATCTGGGAATGAATCTGAATTCTGGCCCAGGCGTATTGAATGTTCCAACCACGCAAGGGGTTGGTGGTGGATTTCAACTGGGTGTGCTTTATCAAATCACTGAAATTTTCCGCTTAGGTGCTAGTTATGCTTCCTCGACTTATTATGGCAATATGAACTTCGGCGAGACTTCTTATGTGGTTCCGGGCGTTAATCCCCTCACTGCGCCCCTTGGCATAGAATCCTTCACCACCCCGGGCCGTATTTCCTTTGGGGTTAGCGCAAAAGCTTCCGAAAAAATGAAGGTTGCTGTCGAAGCGGGATACTTAAACTATGGCAGCAGCGTGCTGGGCGGCATGAATTTCCAAGGGCTGATTAACAATAATCTTAATCTTGGTTTTCAAGATTTCTGGGTGTTAAACACGGGTATCGAGTATGAGTTTACAGAGCATATTAATGGTGCAATTGGCTATGTGTTCAATACTCAACCAATCAATGCTTCAGAGATGGTGCCTATCGCTGCTTCTGTTGGTCAAAGCCAATTTACTTATGGCTTACGCTACAAAGGCGAAAGGTTTTGGGCGGGTTTTGCCCATATGATTACTCTAACTTCAGATTTGAGTTCCAATTCTTCAACTCATCGCGAACTTGGCCCTGATTATCAGCGCAGTACCGTAAGGCAAGCACTGCAAGGCCTAAGCTGTGGGGCAGGTTTCAAGTTCTAGAGTTTAATAATCAATCGGATTTCTAAAGCCCATTCTGTTTTCTTGAATTGCTCAAGAGCCATGTACTACAACATTCTTACTAATGGGGTTTCTTAGCAACCAAAAAGCAAAGTCGAGGTAAAAAAATAGGGGCCAATCGAAGATATGGCCCCCAAAGTTGTCTCTTAACTTTCTTTACTTTGTTGCTGGTTTTACGCTGATCAGCCGATCCTCTTGCGGAAATGTTGTCAGCTCAAGTCCCTTGAAGTGCAATTCCTGTGGTACAGAGTTCGAATGAAGTTGCAGACCAATCGGGCCAGCCATTATGCGCTTGGGTTCGGGATCAAACCAATCGACAACGGCGGTACCGTTGACTGCAAAGCGAACACGATTGCCCTGAGCCAAAATCTCCATGTCGTTCCAGTCGTGCTGCTTGCCAACTTTTTTGGCTGGGCCGCCGTCAACATTCAAGCCATTACGGCCGAACAAGTCGTACATGCCCCAACCCGAGGGGAACATTACCAAATGGCCGGCGTAAGTGTACTTAGTACGATCCTTCTCTGGTTCCTTGCTTACGCTCGGTCGAACTTCGCCCCAGAAAGAAACTCCCGAATGCATCTCCGATTCAACCAGCTTCGCAGAAAACACGAGGCGGAAATCGGTGTAATTTTCCTTGGTCAGCAGGTAGGTGCTGAATTTGATGGGCTTGGTATTCTTGGCGACGATAACGCCATCTTTAACTGACCAATGGTCTTCAAAGCCTTCCCAACCTGACAGATCCTTGCCGTTGAAAAGCTTAATCGTCTCAGACTTCCCCTTGGCTGGGGGCACGACTGGCGCCTTATCTTTGTCGGCAGCCAACGCTGTATCCTTATTAATAAAGAGCAAAACCAACAATCCAGTTACAAACGCCTTTGCGAACAGCCATCGATTCATATCTCGTCTCCTAGGAAGTACATTAAAAGTATCTCAGAACAAATAAGGCTAACACGGACAGCACACCGAAGCAACACTATGCCGGGAAGATAAAGAGAACATCCTAGGTTGATTCTGTTAGACAAAGCCAATTCACTTAGGGCTCAGGCTACACTGGTGAAAGGTTTTGGGCGAGTTTTCCAATATGGTTACGCTTACCTCAGTTTCAAGTTCTAAAAACAAAACACCTGATCACTTCTATTTAAAATGATCAGGCGCCTGTTTATATAACTATTCCTAAATCTGATTTCTACTTCTTCAAGTATTCAATCAAGAAGGCGGTGCTTGTAGGCAGCTTTGTATTTGGCATGTCCTGATGCACCAAAACCACTTCCACACCTTCAGCTTTCAGTTTTTCTGCAAGCTTCACTCCCAGAACTGCAGAGTGCGTAGGATCTTTCTGATTCGTACCAACAACTGGAGGGGTGTCTTGTTTATTAAAGTACAGCCCGATTGGTGGATCATTCTTGCTCACCAATGCATAGGGGGAGTATTCATTAATCCACTTCATGATTTTTTCGCGGTTCTCCATCACAGCGGTAAGGTTAGGCATACCAAAAGCATGTGCGCCATAACCATAGTTAGGCATCCATTCTTTAAGTTCCTTAGGATCAAGCGAAGTTTGTGCGCCATTAACTGCGGCACAATAAATGCGGGTCGATTCGCGCGCAATTGGATCTGCGCTATCGGGTTGTGCCATGTCTTCATGAAACGCTAACCAAAGTGAGGAGCAACCACCTGCAGAACCACCGGTTGCGCCAATGCGTTTTTTGTCTAGATTCCATTCAGCAGCTTTTGAGCGCACGAACTGCAACGCCCGGGCTGCATCTTCCAACGGAGCCTTTACAGGCGGTTCAACTTTAAGTTCAACAGCTTGCTTCACATACCGGTAGTTGATTGCAACAACGGAGATGCCCGCATCAAGGAAGGGCTTTGCGGCAAAACTTTTTTTATCGCCACCCTGCCAGCCGCCGCCATGAATATAAAAGACAACCGGGGTAGGTTTATCAGATTTCGCCTGATAGAAATCAAGTACTTGGCGTTCGTGTGTTCCATAAGGCACATTGGCCTTGGTGGGGGCGAGAGCAGGAGCGGCTTGTTTCTTTTCTTCTTTCTTTACCTCAGGCTTTTTTTCCTGCGCAGAGGTTTGAAGGCAGGCAGCACCAAACACCAGAGCTGTAAATAACAATCTTCGTAGCATGAGTTTTCTCCAGTCCAAAGGGGAGGGAATAATTAGGCTAAAACTATTTTCCACGCCTAAAGGGGCGGGTCAACCAAATGTTTTTGATTCTTTGAAAATTAGTTTAGCTCGAGTTTGTACGCCTGATCGCACCGGGTTGAAAGGTGATCAGGTTGATAGGAAAGAAACCCCGCACCTTGATAAAGAATGATTGCAGCTTTAAGAACGGAGGCTGTTTCCAAAGTGACTTGTTGGAATCCCAACTTCTTAGCCTCTGCAAGTAATAGGTGGAGCATTTTTTTCCCAAGCCCCACTCCCCGTACGGATTCTGCAAGATACATTTTCCGAAGCTCGCAAACCTTGGATGAACTTAAAGCAATTCCCCCTGTTCCCACGATTTGCCCATCCGCATTTTCGATCACATAAAACATCCCACCATGGTTCAAGTAATTTGCATCGATGTCGTTAAGGTCTGCATCCGTCGAAGATGGATCAGGTTGCAATCCGAACTCTAGAAGTACTTTAAAGACCAATTCCTTGATTGCGGAAATGTCTTGGTTGCTTGCAGTACGGAAAGTGTAGTTTTGCATCAAATGGCCTTTTCATAAATGACTGTAACGATTATAAATGCTGGCCTTGAAATGCGCTGAGAAAAATTATTATCAATTAGCGAAATATTATGCTCTGCTCTGCGAATAATGATCTAGGTAACTAAAAACGGACCCACAAACGAATTAACCGTGGTTTGGGATGTATAGGAAATATAGGAAGAATGAATCTTCCTCGTTTATTAAGTTCACAAATATTAGGAGTAATAAAATGAGTAACAAAGAAAACCCAAAGATGGATGCAGTAAAAATCCCGGTAGCTAGGGTTACCAAGCGTTCTAGCAAGGCGAAGGTACTTGCAGGCAACATTTCCAGCACCCAATGCGTTTATCTTTACCCCCCAAAAATCAAAGGCAACGATTGGGGCCTTGCGATTGGCGCTAAAGGCGAAAAACCCAGAATTATGACCAACCTCAAAGAAATCGCAGATGGGATTCTAGAAAGCGATGGCGAAACAAAATGGTACGCCAAAAGGGTTAATATGCCTGCCAGCGAGAAATGTGCTTGGGATATTTACTTTAGCGCATCCAAAGCTTAATTACTTTTACTGCATAGCTTTTAAAGCCAGACTAACACTCTGGCTTTTTTTATTACACTTCTCTTGACCTTATTTGCCAATTTAAGTCAGAATCCCCTAATTAGTTCTGTTCCCAATCGGAGATTACCCATGCAGTGGAAATTGTTCGCAATCGCTTTTCTTTTTATTGTCCCTACCTCGCTTCTAAATGCACAGGATAATCCTGAAGTTGCAAGGTTACAAGGCGCCTGGGAAGTAAATTCCCTCATCGAAAATGGCGAAGTTGTTTCCCTTAAAAACGTACGCGAAACCATGATTCGCGATGGCGTTCTCGTCATCGAAGGGAACCTCATGCGCTTCACCAACCCAGTGAACAACAAAAAACGCGAACTCGCTTTTGTTTTAAGTCCTGATCAAAACCCCAAAACCATCGACCTAACCTCAACCGATAAAATGGGAAGCAAAGGCATTTACATGCTCGACTCCAATAATTTATTGCTCTGCCTTTGTGCCCACGATTCCAACGAACGACCTACCATCTTCGCCTCTACATCAGCTTCGAAATCCATGCTCTTTAGCATGCGCAAACTCACAGGCAACACCCCCGTTGTTCCACCAGTCGTTCCACCCGTTACTCCACCCGTTGTAACCACCAGTAACGCCAAGCCCCCCGTAGCAGTTCCCCCACCACAAGTAATCACCCCCGCGCCTGCTGCACCACTTTCCCCTCCTTTAAGTGTCCCAACTTCCGATGAACAAATTCGGAAAATCCTCGTAGGCACCTGGGGCCATCAAGATGAAGAACGCATCGAAACCTTCACCATGAACTCCGACAACACTTTCAGCTCTACCTGGACATCCAAAAAATTCTTCCCCAAACTCTTCAAAGGCGAAGAACGATGCAGCGGTACCTGGAAACTTAAAGATGGCGTCATCATCGCCTACATTACCTCAAGCACCGATGACCATATCCGCAACCAAGTCTTCTCCTACAGAGTTTCTTGGTATACCACCACAGAAATTGCACTCATCGACCAAAAAGGTAGAATCCACCGCGATTGGAAAATCTCTCCATAAACGCAGTTCCCCTACAACAACGCTTTTACATTCTTAACTAGACTGTATTTCTACCCTCAAGCTCATCCACTTCGCTGGATGGGCTTCTTTCTTTTTCTTCCCCCAACTCCCAACCCTCTTTTCAATGCCTTCAAGCCCACCATTTTTTATTGAGCGGCGGATGTCAATCCGCTGGTGCTCGCCCCTCGCCTTTTTCTTTTTCTTCCTTTTTCTTCCCCCAACTCACAACCCTTTTTTCAATGCCTTCAAGCCCACCATTTTTTATTGAGCGGCGGATGTCAATCCGCTGGTGCTCGCCCCTCGCCTTTTTCTTTTTCTTCCTTTTTCTTCCCCCTACTCCCAACC
>CAJCCR010000255.1 GCA_903960945.1 uncultured Planctomycetaceae bacterium | reverse complement strand
TGATAGGCAACATTTGGATTTTCCCAATGAATACGAATGTTACTAATCTTTTCAGATTTACCTAGGTCTACCTGCCACCATTGATCTTTTGCTCCTGATGATGCACACCAACGAGAACCTAAATTGCCATCAACTGCATTTTTGGAGAAGTTGTTCTTACCTTTTTCTTCAGAGGACGCTTTGGTTTCTTTTCCAAAAGCTAGGTTACCTTCTTTGCAGCAAGATTGACTAGTTTTTGCGGGTTCAGGTTTGATTTTAATTGCGATGTTTGCAAGTGCTTTGATTTCATTATTGGTTTTTTCGTTGGTTTTACGAAAATCATTATCATCTGTTCTACCTAAGCTCCAAAGTAACCCCTTTGTCACGGTATCAAGATAGGTGGGATCAACCATGGTTTCGTTAAAATGCCCGATGGTAGTTGCGAAAACTTTTCCTTTGCCATATTCATTGGTCCAGATGCAAACCTGCGGTTGGCCATCCGCTTTTTTGGGTGCTTCAGCAAGGGGCACTGCCCGAGGCCAAACTTTAACTGTGTGATAAAGCTCGCCTTTGCCTACTTCCCAGGTGTCTCCAAACCCTTTCATAATGGGATGATTTTTCTGAAGGTTTTTAACAGTATAACCATAGTTGGGGCCATGCCCGGGTGATTGAACTCCAGTGAATTCAAACCATTTGTCTGTTCCTGTACGGTAGCAATGCATGGAGCAATGAATAAGAACTGCTGGTAATCCTTCACGATGTGGTTTAAGAATTGTCTCAACCCAAGCTAAATCTTTTACATCTGCAAAACATTCATTATGAACAACAACATCAAACCCTTTGGCCCAATCAGGGTTTTCATAAAGGGGAATTTTGGTGTTCGTGGTGCTGCCGCCTTGATGAACGATGGTCCATTCTACATCAGCACGAGCCGATATACCTTGGGTTAGAATCAATTTTTGTCGTTCATAATCATGGCAACACCCGCCAGTTACCAAAAGAGCCTTTATCGGTTTCTTTTTGTTATCGACTTGTTTTTCATTGCCCCAAGCTGGAACAGTTGCCAAAGAAATGGTGGTAAGAAGTAAAATTAAAAACCTAAGCATGAAAAATACCTTTTGAAAGGTTTAAGGGTAAAAAGTAAACCAGCTTATTAAGCTACTCCAAACGCAACGTTTGCGAAAGATTGAAGTAGAATTATTCGGAATTTTTCAAACAAAATGAAAGCTAAGAAAACAATTATCAAGGCTGAATGATTAGGGATTCTTTTTGTTTTTTTGTGAATGATTTTATCTGGAACTCGCGCTTTAATGCTGCGGAGTGGCCAAAGTTTTGTTGTAAATAAACAATTTGAACAGGCCTTCTGCAACGAGTGTAGCGGGAGGCTTTGCCACAATTGTGTGCAAGTAGTCGCTTGTTTACATCGTTGCTTATACCCGTGTAAAGTGAATTATCTGAACAACGAAGCATGTAAACGACCCAGCATTTTTTCTTCATAAGCTATTCAGGTTTAGATTCAGAGAAATTAAATTCACCTTGAGTATTTGAATCTACGCCATATTTGGCAAGGTATTTTTTAACATTGAGTTTTTTTTGAGTGTTAACTGAACTCATAAAACGAATAGAACCAAAAATTGGCCTTTCAGGGCCCCATGGCCGGTCATATCTTCCTAAAACCCAGAAAATCCCACTGTAAGAGTTTGGATTCCGCCCATCAAGAGCTAATTTGTTATTGAGTTCAATCATAATTTTAAGCGCTTCTTGAGGGGTTTCACACCATTCTAAAATCTTTTTCCCCCAAAGCATTCGAAGGTAATTATGAATTCTCCCCTCATTATTAAGTTGATTTTGCGCAGCGTTCCATAAGGCATCATGAGTCTTGCATGCTTGGAACTCATCTAGAGTATAAATAAAAGGTCTTTTATCGCTAGTGTGTTTTTTTAAGCTGTCTTTAGCCCAGGAAGGCAACGATTCGTAACGATCGTAATCATGACGCTTTGAAGACATATTGTAGCCAATTTCACGCCATGTAATTAACTCGTCGAGGAACGATTCAGCAGCGGGGCTCATATTCCACCACCCTTCCCTTTTTCCTCCGCCTTTTGCAGACAAATGTGAAGGGTTCCAGCCCTCTTGCTTAGCGAGTTGTTTGAATACATGATGCGAAGAGATGTGGCCAAAATGCAGATAAGGGGAAAGACCACTACGCACATTTTCATCTGGTTCATTTCCCAGTTCTTTGTACTGAATAAGATTAGATTTTAAGAATAGTTCTGTAGCTTTTTTTGCAGCCTTTGCGCCCCCTAAAATAAATGATGCTTTTACAGAATGATCGATATCAAGTCCTTCAAGAAACTTGTCTCCTTTGGCTCTAAGTATCGGTAAAGCCGACGGCCATTTGTTTGTTATTTGTTTGGGTAATTCCCCGATATTGGGAAGATCAATCCCTGTAAATGGATTTTGCTTTGGAAAATCTCCGAGATACTCTATCAAGTTTTTATGCAAATAGGCTCTGAATGAAAATGCTGTGGAAAAAACCCGATCGGTAGAATGAAGTGGAAGTATTCCATTAGAATCAACCTTTTCAAATAGGACCGGGATTTGGCTTGAAGCCAGACGAATCATTGCAGGAATAAAGAAACAAGGAAAATCATCAGTAACTACTGCACAGGCTTTTTGGGATAATGATTCAAGCAATCCAGCTTGATCACCGTGCTTAGGTTCTAAATAAGGATAGTACAATATCCCTTTATTTCCTTCGAGTTCGACCGCATTTGCATTGTCTTTCATGCCATCAATTACGAATTTATGAAGTCTTTGGCTTGCCCATGGATAGTTGATCCGAAGTGCTTCGAGTATAACTAATGGCTTTTTTAATTCGATGCACCATTCGATTGCTCTTTGAAGGCTATAGTTAGAATCCATTCTTCGATTAGCAATCATCCAGTAAAGAACAAAATCCCCCTCGTGATTTATAGGGCGATTATTGCATAATGTAATTCGGATTGGAGGTACGCTTGTAGCCATGAATTTGTATTAATTCTTCCACTGAAAAACAGAAAGGGTTTTGAGATCGCGAATGAAAATTTGATCCCCACTGATCGCTAAGTGAGCCCAAGATTCATTTTCAGTTATTTCCCTAGTTTCCAAGACCTTGAATTCTTTCGGATCAGCCTCGATAAGGTAGAGAATCCCCTTTTGATCAAGTGCTAGAATTC
>CAJCCR010000254.1 GCA_903960945.1 uncultured Planctomycetaceae bacterium | reverse complement strand
GTTGCAGGAATATCAGGGCGACCCGGTTTGCGTTTTAGGATAAGCACATTGAGTGGATCAAAATCCATATCTACAATTTCAGAAAGTTCTGCCTGAGTGACCCGCTCATCCTTACCACCTAGATTTTCACAAACAAAAACTTTGAAGTAATCTATTCCCCTTGCAAGCAATCTCTTTGCAATTTCACCAGGGTTTTCAACCGTGTTGGTAAATATCCCCACAGTTTCGGACACTCTGATTTTCTCGATTACTTTATCCAAAGATTGATTTTGTAAACTCGTAAGATAAGCATCATCCCAACTTTCCTTAACTCGGGCAAAAGCCATTTGCATACTGCTTACATGCGGGTGCACTTCAAAGCGGTCTTTGCCTATTTTTTCAGATAAATATCGCACTACCCCATAAAACAGGGGGTCGCCACTTACCAGAAGAGCAACTTTTTTGCCAGCATCAAGCTTTTGTAAAGACTCAGATAATTCTTGAAGGTCTGGGCCATTTTTCCGCTTTTCACCTTTAAGGCTTTCTACTAAGCGAAGAACATTTTCCGAACCAAAAATAATATCGCACCCAGCCAGAATATCCCTTTCAAGGGTAGTCAGGCCAAACAATCCATCGCTACCAATTCCAATAACATGTATCTTCTGTCCCATGTGAAATTCCTGAGTAAGAGACTGATAAACCAAATGGAACTACAACGCTGATAATATCCGATCGCCGGGAAAAACTTTATTCAAAAATACTGTCATATGAACAGCAATTTCTTCAGGGTGACTGTAAGGCAATAAATGCCCGCCCCCCTCAATCACTACTTTTTCGCCATTCGGGAATGAATCGTAAAGGGTTTTCCGAATATTTGGGCCAATCAAAGGGTCTAGCTCGCCATCAATTAACAGCACAGGTTTTTGGATATCTGAAGCTTTTTGCCTTAAATCAATTTGATTAATAGCCGCTGCAAGCCTTCCTGTGGTGCTAAAATATGCACCGCTTACACTTTTAACCAATCTTTCCCAACGATAAGATGGCTTCCCATGAAATGCATGATAATGCTGATGTTTCATAACAAATTCAAGGTATGGAAAAGTTGCGCCATTAAACGGAAATAGGCTTGCAATAAAAGCAGAGCATCTCTCAACCAAATTAAGTGGACGATGCACAAAACCACCTTGCAATATCAATCCTGAAACAGATTCGGGCGTTTGTGATGCAAGATTTATTGATAATGTAGAGCCAAATGATGATCCAAAAAGAACAACTGGGGAGTTTACTTTTGTTTTGATGAAGTCTTTGATGAAATCAGTGTAAGCGTCTAATAAAGTTTGATCTTTGGTGCTACTTCCCAAAACTACTTTGGGGATATCCAGACCGATGCAACGAAATTTATGCGAAAGAATACTTGCAATAGAAACAAAAGCATCTTTAGAATCGGCCAAACCATGTATAAAAACAATAGTCGGGCCCTGACCCCAAGAAAAGTAATTTATTTTACCCTTGGTACTCTTGAATTGATCAAGGGTTGCCAAATTTAAATAACGATTAACATCTTCCAAAATATTAGCTTCTCAAATTAGAAAGCATACCCAATTTCTTACTTGCTTGCAGTTTGTAAACCTGGAGAAATTGCAATTTTTTTGAGTACCACAGCGTCTGCTGTTTTCCAAATAATAACTTCTCCATTCCAAGCACCACCAGCAATTAAAGAACCATCTTTATTAAACGCCAACGAAAGAACCTGATCTGTTAAACCTGCAAATGTTTTCACCGCTGCACCAGATTCAGCATTCCATGTTTTAATGGTATTATCTGAACCACCTGTGGCGATAAGATTAGCTTTTTCATTGCCCACAACTTTAAGAATTTGGCCCGTATGAGAGCCAATAACGCGAACTTGTTTACCTGCTCTGTCTCCCTCAAGCCCAAAAAGCCTGAGTTGTTTATCATCTCCTGCGGAATAGCAATTCTTACCATCCGCCTTGAAAAACACACCATAAACAGAATTTTGATGGTCTGGGAAAGTCGCCGCTGATTCTTTGGATGCAAGGTTCCAAACCTTGGCAGTTTTATCTCTGCTGGAACTGGCGAGAAACTTACCATCTGGTGAAAAAGCTGCTGAAAAAACCCAATCAGCATGATTTTCTATGGACTGTTCTAGCTTCGCATTTTCAATACCCGAGCTAATATCCCAAACATGGAGAAGACGATCGCAGCCACCTGCTGCAAGTTTTTTACCATCGCTACTAAGGGCTAGGCAAAGTACCTCATCATCCGTATCCAAAAGCTGTTTAAGCATGATTTTTTTATCATTGACCCCATCCAAGAAAGAAACGCCATCGGTTATTTTACCAGATGCGGAAATATCATAAGCCCGAACATCGCCTTCTTCACCTGGTCGGCCTCCAGCCACAACAAGTTTGCCATCTGGAAGGAAAAGGAAAGCCATGGATCGACGGGCTCGGGTATTAATCCTTTTTTCTAATTTAGCGGTTTCAACATCCCAAACTGTGATTTCGTGATGACCACCAACAACTATCTTTTTGCCATCTGGGGAAAAGGCAAGAGCAGTTGCAGCAACGGGGAAAGAGTACTTGGCAGAGGGAACTGGGGCCTTCCAACGGAGGCGTAATTCTTTCAGTAAATCCGCTTTTGCATCAACTTCCTTGTCAATTTTTGCGCCTTGTGCTACCCATTGTTCCAGAATCTTAATTTTTTCAGGGGAAAGAGCATCACCACTTTCTTTTGGGGGCATTCTCGATTTGTCGGTGGCTTTTAAAACATCGATAAAATAACTTTCATCTGGTTTACCAACAACAATCGGGTCATCTTTAGTCCCACCATGCCTTAATGCCTCGTATTTGGTCATATCCAGCTTGCCTTTAGGGTTTTTGGAGCCATGGCAAGCAAAGCAGTTTTCTTTCAAAATGGGGGCAACATCCTTGATAAAGCTGATGTTTTGCGCATTTGCAACGCTAGAAATCAAAAAGGCACAAGCAACAAGTATCGATTTTGCAATTTTCATGTTGGGTTCCCCACGATCAAAAAAACGAATAAAAATCATGTTAAAGCCTATATTTGCATTATTAGCAGGTTTGAGTTCGAAGAATCACCCCCGAAACTAAGGCAGGCAAAGCAGGCATGCTATTGTAACAATTTTTCATGGAACAATACAACATATATGGCAAAGTTCTTTTAAACAATGTTATTGTACCAATGTTATTATACCAATGTTTTGAAACTCTGGTGATTTTCTGAAGGATTCAGATTGTGCCTTAAAGTTTTAGGAGTTGCACCAGATGCAAAGTTTTCTCGCTGCTATTGTAATTTCAAGTTCTACTTCGCTATTTACTGCTGTTAGCATTTTGCTGCTACTAGTTGTACCAATTTTTTTCCTTGTAAAAAAAAGGGCAGGCTCTCCGAAAATCACCATCCACGGAATAGAAAATATTCCAACGAACGGTGGTACAATATTCGTGGCGTCCCAAATCCGATTTGATGAGCAATTCGCCCTTCTAAATTTACCCGTAAAAAAAATACTGGCCCTCGATATGTCTGGGTTGGAAGGTCATCCACCTCAGAACACACCTTTACACAAACAGCTCCTTTATATTCAGCCAGTGCTTGGGCTTAGAGGTATTGTAAAAGTTTTAAAGGAAGCTAAGGGTATTCTTAAAAACAATGAAAATATAGTCGTTGTAACGGAGTGGTTTAAAACCTCAGGCGGGTTTGAAATCGATTCATACCGAATTATCCGAGCATTATTTAAACAAACAAAAGCTTTGGTTGTCCCCATTCATCTTGAGCAACCAAAGGGAAGTAATTTTACCATCAGGAAAAAAGGTGTTTTCAATCGAAATATCATAACCAACGAAACTCACTGGCATATTTTCGCAGGCAAAGCTTTATCAACATTAGAAGAAGCTAAAAACATAAAATCTTTAATTCAAGATCTTTCCGTACAAGCTGCAAAAATAACCGATAACAATCTGCCTCTTGTTCATATTGGTTTTGCACAACAAGCATTAAAAACCCCTGAAAAGCTGTGCTTCCCCGACAACACCAATCCTAAATTAAACCTTAATTATGGCAAGGCATTAGTTGCAGTTTGTTGCCTAGGAAATCAACTCAGGCGCGAACTTAAAGGTGAAACAACCGTAGGCATTTGGCTTCCAAACAGCACCGGAAGCGCCCTTACCAACATTGCGCTTGCAACCATCGGAAAGATTTCTGTCAATCTAAATTACACAGCATCACTAGGGATTTTAGAGCATTGCATAAAAAAATCGGGCGTAAAGACAGTTATCACAGCCAAACGGTTCACCAGTAAAGTTAGTTGGCCCGATATCCAAGGTATCCGATTGCTTTACCTCGAAGATATAATGCAAAGCATAAGCCCAACTCAAAAAGCTTTCACTTTTATAGCCAGCAAAATTCTACCGCCCGCATTGTTTATTAAATTTATTTTAAAAGCTCATCAACCAAACCCCGATGATACTTTAACACTTATTTTTTCTAGCGGGAGTACAGGAAATCCCAAAGGCGTAATGCTGACCTACAACAATATAACTTCCAATGCTTGGTCAACCATAAAAGGTGCAGATGTTGATTTCACCGATTGCCTTTTAGGGGCACTGCCTTTTTTTCATAGTTTCGGGTACACCGTTTCCATGTGGACACCAATTCAAGTAGGTGCCTCAATTGTTTATCAACCTGATCCAAGGCAAGCTCGTGATATCGGTGCTGCATGCAAAAGTTATCAATGCACCGCTTACTTATCTACAGCCACATTCCTTCGCTTCTGCCTAAAAAAATCTGAGCCTGATGATTTCAAATCACTACGCATATTGATTTGCGGAGCAGAAAAACTACCTATTCAACTTGCCAAGGATTTCGAATCCAAATTTGGCATTCTTCCATTAGAAGGGTACGGCTGTACCGAATTATCTCCTGTTGTTTGCATTAATAAAGGCGACATTACGATTCCTGGTGGGACTATTTTAGGTCAGATGGCGGGCTCGATAGGCCAAATCATACCTGGGGTTTCAATTAAAATTGTTGATCCGGACACGCTAGAAACTCTACCCCCAAATCATGAGGGAATGGTATTGGCAATAGGAGCAAATGTCATGAAAGGTTATCTTAACGATCCAGATAAAACAGCTTCAGTAATAAAAGATGGCTGGTACATCACCGGAGATATGGGCAAGATCAATTTGGAATCCTATGTCACCCTTACAGGAAGATTAAGCCGATTTGCAAAAATTGGCGGTGAAATGGTTCCTCTCGAACGGCTCGAAGATGATTTGCATGATTTACTCCAATCATCGGAAAGGGTGTGCGCTGTAACCTGCGTACCAGATATCTCTCGTGGCGAAAGAATTATCGTACTCTTTCTTCCTGAAATTCTTGAAGGATTCGGGATTGATGTCAAAACATGGATTAAGAAATTATCTTCACGCGGATTACCCAATCTCTGGGTACCTTCGGAAAAAGATTTTTATCCCGTAACCGAGATTGGTGTTTTAGGGAGTGGAAAACTTGATCTGGCTAGTTTAAAAGCTAAGGCTTTGGAAATTTCGGCTAGCAAAGCGTAATCAAACACCAGCAGATCAAAAACAATGTCTAAAAACTGCAAGATAGTACTGGTAAGGCCTCAATTTGCAGGGAACATTGGATCAACTGCAAGAGTGATGAAAAACATGGGTTTTTCGCAACTTGTTTTAGTGTCGCCCAAAGCAAATCATTTAGATGATGAGGCTAAAAAATTCTCCTGCCAAGGCGAAGAGATCCTACACAATTCAACCCAAGTTAATTCAATCGAGCAAGCTCTGCTTGACTGCACTTTTGTAGCAGCAACATCCAGCCAAACCAAAGGATTGGTGCGAGGCGCAATAACAAAACCAATTAGAAGTGCTGCCAAAATTTTATCAAACGAAATCAATCGTTCAAAAATCGCATTAATTTTTGGTCCCGAATCTTCCGGACTGACCACTGATGAAATAAGTTTATGTAATTTACTTATTGGTATCCCTACCTCTGATGATTACCCCGCACTCAATTTAGCTATGTCCGTTGCTATCACACTTTATGAAATCAGAATGGCACTAGAAGAAAAAACCGAAGATACAATCAAGCCAATCGAATTAGCTTCTTGGAAAATGCAACAGCAAGCTTTTGACGCTCTAAAATCATCGCTAGAAGAAATTCACTTTTTGTTTGGCCCAAAGGCCGAAACGCTTTTTACTGGAATCAAGAACATGATATCCCGTGCCAACCCTACCACACAAGAAATGAAATGGCTCATCGGCCTGAACAGGCAATTATCATGGTATAAGGCAAAAATTCGAGGCCAAAACTAAATATCTAAATCATCGACCACTGCGCGAGCGGCATGTTCCATAATAAACTTAAAGCGGGGCGCAGCATCTTTCCCCAAAAGATCAACAAAAGTTTTATCAGTTTCAAGATTTGAATCGATTTCAACTTTTAGCAAGATCCTGCTCTTTATATCCAGTGTAGTCATCGCAAGAACACTAGGATCCATTTCACCTAAGCCTTTAAAACGCGATATTTCTGGCTTCGCATTAGCCCTTAATCCCGAAAGAATTTCTTCTTTGTGTATATCATCACGAGCCCAAAAAGTTTCTTTGCCCACATCCACCCTAAACAATGGCGGTTGCGCCAAAAACACATGCCCCTTACGAATTAATTCTGGCATATGGCGAAAAAAGAACCCCAAAAGTAATGTCGATATATGATGACCATCTGCATCGGCATCCATCAACAAAATAATCTTTCCGTACCGTAGTCCAGAGAGATCAAATTTCTCTCCTGCGCCTGTTCCAATCGCAGTAACCAAGTCGTTCAACTCGGTATTAGCCATAACTCTTGCAAGCAGCAATCCTTCAGAATTCAAGATCTTACCACGCAGAGGCAAGATTGCCTGAACCTTACTGTTACGGCCTTGCTTGGCGGAGCCACCTGCAGAATCACCTTCTACGATGAATAGCTCGGAGTCATCCAGATTAGTTGACTTACAATCAGAAAGTTTCCCTGGGAGGTTCAACCTTCTGGATGTTGCTGATTTTCGTTTTACTTCGGAAGCTGCTTCGCGTGAGGCTAACCTAGCACGGGCAGACAGAACAATTCTTCCAACGATTTGGTCAGCAGCAGTTTTGTTAAAATTAAGCCAAGCTTCCAATGCTGGTCGCACAAAGCTATCCACCAATGCGGTTAACTCTGGGTTATTTAGTTTTTCTTTAGTTTGGCCTTGGAACATAGGCTCCCGAACAAAAACCGAAAGAATTCCAACCAATCCTTCACGAATATCTTCAGCGGTAATTGCAATTCCTTTAACTTTGATATCGTGAGTTTCCATAAAGTTGCGAATGGCCTTACCCACACCATTTTTCAAACCATTTTCATGGGTACCACCCGAAGCTGTACGGATACCATTAACATAAGATCGAAAAGATTCATCGGTTGATTCAGTCCACTGGAGGGCAACCTCCATCTTTTCGCCTTCCTTACGACTAACAGTAAAAATGCTTTCTGTTACCGGAGGTTTTTGGCCATCGACAACCAACTTGGAAAGAAATTCAGGAATGCCACCAGGGTGCGTGAGATCAAATGTTTCACCAGAAATCTGATTAATAAAAATGATCTTCATCCCACTGTGGATGTAAGACATATCATCGAGATGCGACTTGATCCAATCGGGTTCGAATTGTGTATTCCGGAATATTTCGGGGTCTGGTTCAAAATAAATTGTAGTGCCAGTACCTCGGATTGCGCCTAGCTTTTCAAGTTCCCCAAAAGCTTTTCCCTTTTTAAATGTCTGGCGAAACTCTTTACCATCTCTCTTAATATTAACAACAAGCTTTTTCGAAAGGGCATTCACCACTGAGGCGCCTACACCATGCAAACCGCCCGAATGGATATAATTATCGCCTTCACCAAATTTAGCACCCGAATGCAATGTGGTTAGGATTAGCTCAAGTGCAGGCTTTTTATGTTTGGGATGTATATCGACGGGGATCCCACGCCCATTGTCAACAACAGTTACTGCATCACCTGTTTTATGAAGGGTCACGGTAATTGAATCAGCAAACCCATTCAAATATTCATCAACTGAGTTATCAACAATTTCCCAGACCAAATGGTGCAACCCTTTGGGGTCAACACCGCCAATATACATTGAAGGCCGTTTCCTTACCGGTTCGAGTCCTTCCAGAACAGTAATGTCCTTGGCGGAATAATTACCATTAGCACTACTCATAATATCTTTTCCGTTTCACACAATTATTAGTCAAACAAACCTTTAGGCTTACTAGGCTTTTGCGCTTCTGCATCTGCAATTTCATCCCAATTAACCAACTCAATAGGTGGAACAATAATCTTTGCAAACTCAGATCTTTTGACGGCTTCAAAACCTTTACCGCCCCTAGTTACAACTTCATATTTACTGGGCCGAAAATCCAAGGTCTTACCATTTGTTGTTTCAACTTGCAAAAAATCATCCTTGCCTGATATAACAACTCCACCAAGGCAATGATCATCGTCTCCCAATTTCATTCCCATCACACCTTTGCCAACACCCGATAAAATATTGACTTCATCAATCGGAAAATGAATGATATGCCCAAATTTCGATGCAAGCATCATACTTTTTTCTTTATTAACAATAAAAACGTTTACAACTCTGTCATTTTCATTGAGGCGCACATACATTCTACCAGTTTTGGTTGAAGCTACTCTATGAGGCAACAACGGTGTTCTAAGAACTTGGCCCTGAGACGTTACAACAAGCACAAATGGGGGAACCGGTTCATCACCCTTACCTGGTTTCGAGGGTTGGGTGAACCGCTCATCCGTAGTAAGCATCATGATTATTTTAGCTCGATCATTCAAGCGAAAATATTTATTGATAGGTTCGCCATAGCCAGAACTTGCAGGAATTTCATTAGCTCTCATTGTGAAGGCAGCACCATCATCACTAAAGAAAATGATTTGGTCGAGGGTGCTTGCCGGAACCACGGCCAAAACTTCATCGCCTTCCCTAACGCGGGTACCTTCAACCGAGGCAAGTCGGCCAATTCTTTTCACCCAACCATCGCGAGTTATTACAACATTGGTATTTTCGCGTTGAATATACGCTTCGGGATCAAACTCGGTAGCTTCATCAGCATCCCCGAATTTTGTTCGTCTTTTATCAGCAAACTTTTCACCAAGTTCTGCTAGTTCAGATTTGACTACACCCCAAAGTTTACGTTTAGATGCAAGAATTTCTTCAATACGATCAGCTTCTTTGGTTTTCTCCCGTAACTCGTCGGTGATCTTTTTAATTTCGATTTGTGCAATTTTATACAATTGCGCTTCCAATATCGCTTCGGTCTGGATGTCATCAAGACCAAAAGCCTTCATCAATTTTTCAGCAGCATCGGCTTTGCCTTGACTCTCACGAATCATCTTAATTGCACGATCCAAGGCATCAAAAATAATCTTGAACCCTTTTAGGATGTGTATACGCTTGCGCAATTGTTCAAGATCAAATTCAAACCTACGCTTGATGGTTTCGTAACGAAAATCAAGGAACTGCCTTAATATCTGACATATTCCTAATCGTTCAGGCCGGGTTCTTTCTCGACCTTCTGCATCTTTGATTGGAATTAAGCAAGTAAAGTTGCAGGCAAAATTATCTTGGAGCTGTGTGTGTCGATACAAATAGGCCATGATCAGATCAGGTGAGGATTCCGCCTTGATCTCCAGAACAATTTTCACACCTTCTTTTTCGCTAGATTCATCAACTACATTTAATAGTTGAGGCACCTTTCGTTCAACAATTATCAAGCCAATATCCGAAACGAGCTTGCCCTTATCCACACCAAAAGGAATGGAATAAACAATAATATTCTTAACTTTATTAGCTTCTTCAAGTTTCCATTGGCCTTGAATTTTAAGGCTACCCGACCCTTCTTCATAAATCTTTGTAAGGGCAGGGCGGTCGATCAATATTTTACCCCCCAATGGAAAATCAGGGCCTTTTAATCGATCTAGCAGCTGTGAAGTGGTTGCATCAGGATTCTCGATGAGATGTATACTTGCCTTAATTACATCGCCCAAATTATGGGGTGGAATGTTTGTTGCCAAACCCACCGCAATCCCAGAACTACCATTAACCAGCAAATTAGGAAATTGGGCGGGCAATACGATCGGTTCATCTCGGGTATTATCATAATTTGGCCGAAGATCCACCGTCCGCTGCTTTAATTCCATCATTAAATGTTCAGAAGGCAACGCAAGCTTTGCTTCAGTATAACGCTCGGCTGCAGGGGCATCACCATCGACCGAGCCAAAGTTGCCCTGGCCCACAATTAAGGGTACCCGCATAACAAAATCTTGCGCCAACCTCACCAAAGCTTCATAAGCTGCGGAGGTTCCATGAGGATGGTAATTCCCGGTAACATCACCAACAATCTTGGCGCATTTCCTTGGCCTGCCATCAAAGGTTAATCGCAAATCATTAAACATTGTGTAAAGAATGCGCCTTTGAACAGGCTTGAGCCCATCTCTAACATCGGGAATTGCCCGTGAGGTGATTACCGATAACGCATAAATTAGATAACGATCGCGGGTTTCATCCTTGAGAGCGACAGTTTGAATATTTTCTGCCATGTTAATACCCCATTATACAGGGACTTGAAACGCTGAAGCATTCTAACAACTGATTGGTGAGTTACCATCTAACAGCTAAAAAAAATCAACTCCGGACAATCTTAATGCCCGGAGTCAATATGTTATTTACGATTTTCTGCTAGTCTGCCAAGGGATGTTATTGGGCAGGGTAAGATTTAAGCATTTCAACCATCTGTGTGCTGAAGTCATCAGGAATGGTTTCGAAACTGGAAATCTTAACAAATTCAAGCATTCGCTTGGACTTGGGATTCTCGCTTGCAGACAGCATTCCTTTTTTAAAACTATCTTTGATATTTTTATCAAGTTTCTTAGGATTATACCCTATAACTGCGGGAATAAAATCTTCAGAAATCATAACAACCCTCAATTTTCCAGCAGTTCCAGGCTTTTGGGTTTTGAAACTTTCCCAAGGTGCGGAATCTGTAAGAACAGAATCCACTTCACCAGCAGCCAAGCCATCAAATGCATCCTCAGCATCTGCATTATTATTAATCTTTGAGAAAAATTTTCCAGCACTGGTATTTGCTGGCAAAATTCGATGTTCCATGAACAATCTGCAATGCTCTCGGTTGCCTCTTGCAAATGAGACGCTTTTACCCTTCAGATCATTTACAGACTTGATTTCAGAATTATCAGCTACAATAACATAGGATTTTAAAGGTGCTTTATTATTAACTGCAAGCATCAATGGTTCTAGTTCGGGGTATTTAAGTTTTGCCCAAGCAAACTCAAAACCATGAAATACACCAACTTGTATATCACCATCGCTAAGCTGTTTTCCTAGTTTGTCATAACTTGGAGTCATCACCAAATCGCCACTTAATCCAGTTTGGCTTTCCATTACTGCACTAAATGGCTTCATAAGGATTTGCAAAAGGGAATCAGGAGTATCTTTAAAGATAGTCCGCATCATTCCAATTCGCACAGATTTAGGTTTTTCGGCTGCTCTTACTTGGCAGATGCCATAAAGCAAAATGCCTAAGAGGGAGAGAGAAAACAGCCAGAATTTACTTCGCATAGGTTTCCTTTGGGGTGATAACTCAAGTTGTAAAATCAATGAAGGAATAACGATAAACAAGGTTACGCGCCCGGCTTATTTTTTAGTGATCGACGGGGCAACAAATCCGCCGCCGCTTACTCTTTCAAGAGCAATTAGCGCCAAAGTTGCCTTATAAATTGCTTCATTAGCAGCAATTCGAATTGTGTTTGCTTGGATACCAGTGGTGATGACTTCATCCAAAGTGATTTTGCCGCCACGGGGATCAAATCTCTCTTTAAGCGAAGCAGCAAGTTTTTCAGCTTCTTCTGCAGATTTAAGATAACTAGTTGCACGGTTCTTATTTTCAATCCAGCGCAGGTAGGTGTTTTCTGCCTCAAGAACAATCAAGCTTTTTGCCTTATCTGCTACAGCTTGAGCTCTCTCATGTAAGATCTTAGCTTGATTGACTCGGGATTTTTTAGACCCGTAAAGATTTCCCGGCATTTCTGGGGCAATCGCACCAGGCCTGTAATTTTCATCCAAAGAAGCAATAGGCAAAATGTTTGCATGTATATCAGAGCCTGAAGCAAAGGTTTTGCCAGCAAATGCCCTTATTTTTTCTTGTGCTTTTACTTCCAAACATGTTGCATCCACTGCAGATTGAGCTTGTAAAATTTCTCCTCTGCGAGTTTGCGCTTCCGCAATCACCGACTCTCTATTAACTTGAACATCTGCAAGGGTTAGTACTTTATCTGCTGTTTGCAGATCCCAATTTATATCGGTTATACCAATCGCTTCCCTCAATGCGGCCTTAGCCCTGGGAACACCCTGTACAGCTTCTTCTTTTTTTCCGTTAAACAAATTCAAATAAACATTAATCTGATCGATCTGCTTTTTAGAGACATCATTTCTAGAACCAGTCTTTACTATTTCCTTGGCAATATCACCAAGGGTATTAAGATCATTAATCCCTCGCTCTGCTACATCAAGTTGCTGGTTTGCATAAATGATGGAAACATAGGTGTATGCAATCGAAAAATTCAAATCCAACTCAGATTGCGAATAATTTGCAGTAGCAGCAGTCATTCCAGATTGCGCTTGTTGCTTGCGAACAGGCAAATCTTTTGAAATAATCGATAAGAATCTCATCTTATTGATCGCATCTTGCTTTTCGGCAACTCCCTCAATTCCAAGTTGTGCGGCTTTTATTGAGGAACTGTTAGATCGGCCCATTTCTCGAAGCTGTTCAATGTTAAAAGCGGGAACTTTGCTTGCATTTTTAGCAATAATAGTGGGCGTATCCTGAGCTAAGGTAATTTCACCAGCAAGTACAAACTGCATCGCTACAAGAGCACCGCCAATGATCCATTTAATTGAGCCGGAGTTTAACCTTATTCGATGCAACATAAAATGCTCCTTGTTAGCTCAATTGTTTGTTATTGCTTACAATTTCAATCGAGAAATTTTGATCTTCTTTATTTTTAATCGACTTAATAAATAACCATCTGAAATGAGGTATTAAATTCAAATGCACTTTTTTTTAAAATCGTTCCGTATAAGTGGATTTGGAACTTAGGAGGAATTAGATAAAATAAAATGTCAGAGTAGAATGACTGATGTTTAATCATTAAGCTTACGCTAATATTAATTATTTTTAAATTTCCGAAAGATTAGCTAATGGAACTCGAATTATCTTCCGCTTGCAGAAGAGCCTTGGATTTTGCATTTCACCTTGCCTTAGAAGAAGGCAAAATGGAACCAGAAGCAAAACATTGCATATTTGCATTACTTAACGATCCTGAAGGGCCGGTTGCTAATCTTCTTAAAGATTTTGGTTTACATCAAACCAAGCTGGAACCTTCAAAAACATCCAACATCATTGAAGCAAGTTCTTCGGTTTTCGAATCTGCTAAAAAGCCTCATATAAGCAAAAAAATATTACAGATTTCAAAAAAAGTTCTAGCAGAGCAAGAAGGCACCAGTTTAGGGTTTCTTGTTTATCTTGTTGAGGATTTTAATAACACTCAAATCATCTTGGAATCGCTTGGAGTTCAATGGGAACAACTGACTAATTGGATTGATCAACAACGCGTGGCGCCCCTAGTTCTTGATGTACCTCTAGATTTAAATGCCACCACGGAGATCGATTCTTGTTTGAGAATCCTAGATGCGGCAGGAAACCGAGTACGGGAAGGGTTCAGGGTAGTGGATGATTATTGCAGGTTTATCTTGAATTCTTCAGTATTATGTTCAATTACAAAAAAACTAAGACATGACTTTAATGAAGCGCTTCAGTGGATTCCTGCAACATTGCTTATTTCTCAGCGAAATGTTGAAGAAGATGTTGGGACTACGATTCACACCAACCAAGAATTGACTAGATTAAATGACCAAGATGTTTTTAAAGCAAATATTAAAAGGGTACAGGAATCGCTTCGGTCACTTGAAGAATTCGGCAAATTAGAATCTCCGGATTTCGCAGTGGCAATCGGTGAGATAAGGTACAGATCCTATGATCTTGAGCAAAGAATTTTTCGTTTTTTAGATTTATCTGGAAAACTAAATGATATCAAAATTTACGGGCTTTTAGGCTCTGAACACCTTACACCCACATTCTTGGACACGCTGGATTCGCTTCTTGAAAACGGTTTGGACATGGTGCAATTACGAATCAAAAACATAACCGACAACAAATTGCTAGACTACGCATTTGAATTAAAAACACTTATCGCACAAAATGGGAAAACACTCATTATTAATGATCGACCAGATATTGCCAAAATTGTAGATGCAGATGGGGTACATTTGGGGCAAGATGATTTGCCTATTAAAGAAGCAAAATCAATTATCGGCCGAAATAAAATAATTGGCATCAGCACTCATAACGAAGATCAACTCCGCACTGCTATTGATAATGGTGCTGATTACATTGGCGTTGGTCCGGTTTTCAACTCTAAAACCAAAACTTTCAGCAAGCTTGCAGGTTTACAATTTGTTCAAGAATCAAGCGCCATTTGCACTGTTCCTTGGTTCGCAATTGGTGGAATCGATACGCAAAATGTTAGCCAACTTGTTAAGTATGGCGTTAAACGGATCGCAATAAGCAATTCCCTATTCAACGCTGAAAAACCTTTAAAAACCCTTAAAATGTTAAGAGAAGCCTTGGTTAATCGTTAAATTAACAAAAAGAGCCAGTATTAACTGGCTCTTTTAAATAACTAATTAGATACAACTGAAATTAATCAATCATGAAATAGTCTCGGGAACTTCTTACATAAGGATGTGTAGGAAACGACATTCCTGGGTATGCTTTAGGTTTTTGATGCATTGCACTACTACCAAAAGCTGGTAAAGGGCCATTGCAAGGAGCAAAAGGCGGGGTTACACAATAATTTGGACCATAAGTCACGCCATAACAATTCGTGTAATAAAACCCGGGTCCCATCATATCTGGGGCTGTGGGTATGTAATAAACAAAGTAGGGAGCTGGTTGTTGCGCATTTATTTGCCCGGGAATGGGCATGGCCTGTGGAGCAGTTGCTTGGGGTTGTTGAGCAAAAGAATTTGAAACAACAAAGCCCAATACAAAAACACTCATTAACAACTTAGTTCTCATAAGTCCTCCCATCCGTGGAAAAATGGTCAATGAGAAAAACCTAGCACATTATAAAGAATCGATGGGGTTTGCTTTTTTTAATTACGACAATCCAATCGCCCGAATCATGACAAAATCCAATTAATCGCTAAATAAATAAAAGAAGCCACCGAGATATACTCGATGGCTTCTTTTTATATTACCTAAACTAACTTAGTAACCAGCACCTGGGGTGTAATTAACAGGCATAGGGGGGAAGTTTCCACCGGCTGGCATTGCGCCACCGGCTGGCATCACTCCATAACCTGCAGGCATTCCGCCACTTACTGGAGGGCCACCTACTGCACCGTTTGGAACAGCCCACTGAAGACCGGGGCTTACAAAAACGGGAGCATAATTTACCCTACCGTTTGAACCACAACCAGGTCCGCTATTAATTTGATACCCATGATTTTTGTAGTATGCTACCCAATCAATGTTGTCTAGCGCGCCGTAGTATTTTTCCATCGCATGATAATAATCATGCCAGAATTTCTGAAGACGTTCTTCTTCAGGTGTAAGGCATTTATATCGTTTTGCGAAAATATTATACCAAGGTTGCCAGCCGCTGTACCCTAAGGAACCCCAGCTTGCATGAACATTACTTGATCCCACAGCTAAACCAGCTAATACACCAAAAATTAAGGCAAACCGCTTCATCTCCGACTCCTTTACAGAATATTAAGGCTTATCGCTGTCGAAATCCATTTCGACCCCCACCTTAAGCGATACGCCCGAAGGCCTGCGGCATTGCCAGTCTGTTATTCGCCGCATTTCACTAATAATCAAATCGGAAGAAATAACAGGTACAAACGGAATAATTAAGATTTGCTGAACAAATTCTCTAATAGGAAAGCCTAAGAATTGGAATACTCAACCCACTCAACCCAAACTCACAGAGATGATAACTTAAGACCTATTTGAGTGAAGCTTTTGCTGGATACTTTGCAGAAGAAAATTGAGATCATATTCTAAGTTAGAAAATTGCACACGCGAATCATATTTGATCAATGATTCAATCTTTTTTTCACCCGCAATTACCGTGCTATGATTTCTATTACCAAAGTAACTTCCAATCTCGCGATAAGTGAAAGAAGAATTTTTTCTAGCTAAATACATGGCAAGATTGCGGGGGAAAGACATTTTTTCTTCCCTGACTCCAGATTTTAGTGCTCCCGGTGCCAATAATAGAAAAGTGCTAACAACTTCGTCGATATCTTGCAAACTTATCGATTTAAAGACGCACCGGATAAAACCACCAACTATAGACCGAGCCAATTCCATTGTTGGAAGTATTCTGTTTATTCTTGCGGAATTAGACAATTGCTTTAGTACACCAAGAATTATCCGAACATTACCCCGAACTTCTTTACTTAAATATTCAGTAACTTCTAAGCTAAGCTCTTGGTTCGATAACATAGACCAATAACGCTTTATTAAAGCTATACGCAATGAATCTTCGGGCACACCAACCGAACAAATCATGCCAGACATTAATCGGTCTAACAGTTCGGGCATTATTTTTTTCGCCATTCGTGGATGACAATCCATACCTGCAATAATGCTGCCACCTTTTTGGGTAATTACATCAAGATTAAGCATCAACTCTTTTTGAGTGGCGGGTTTATCAGCAAGCAAGTGAACATCATCAAACACAAACAATGAATTAGAACGAATTTTAGCCCGAAATGCAGGCATACGATTTTTGTGCATAGCTACAACAAACTGGCTAGTAAATTCTTCTGCGCTAATAAACTCTGCAGGCAATAATGGAAAGGAATTTTTAAAAGACCTGAAGGATGATTCTAAAAGATGAGTTTTTCCACATCCTTGAGGGCCAAAAATAACTAATGGACTAGTATCGGCTCTTTTTTCAACACTTAAACTACGGGCCATTTCAAAAGCAAGCTTATTCGATTCCCCAACGACAAAAGATTTAAAATCAAGCCAGTCGCGCTTTTTAGCTTCTTTTGTTCCTGGAACATTCATTAATTGAATGACGCTATCGGATTTAACAACATTTAACTCAGGTTTACCCAACGGGATACTATTTTGAATAGAATCCTCAGCATCTTTGAGCTTTGGTTGCGATAAAGTTTGCTGTGCGATTTGAAAAACAATTTGCTTGGATCCCAAAAGACAATCTTTAACTGCATCTTCGATATCTTTACGAAACTTGCTATTTAACCATTCAAGAAAATGATTATTGGGAACCAAAACAACCAACTTATCGTCGTTTAATACAAAGGAAACGAGCTTACCAAACCACAGGTCAAACCGTGGTTTTCCGATGCGTACAATAAGTAATTTCTCCAAGGTTGGAACATCCAACTCTTGAATGATTGGGGTAATCATGCAACTCTAATGTAAATCAAATGAACCTAGAATGATCAGAAGCAAAAGGGGTCGGGGAACCACGTTTGCCACCTTCAGAGATTAGTAATTTAGACACTGTAATTTTTTAAGCAATTCAAATTTTTAAATCTTTTAAAAGTTCTTTATAAAGGTCACTTTTCCTCGAAAAAAAATCACCCTTCAGTTAAAAATAAAATTCGGTTCTTTCTAAGTTTCATTCCGAATCGCAGATATAAATTTAGAGCAGGAAAATTTCCTTCATCAACAATTACAGTTAAATTATTAACTTTATCCCTTGCAAGTATTACTAATACTTCACCAATCAAAGCGCTTCCTACTCCTCTTGATCTATATTCTTCTGCAACTCCTAGATAAGCAATCTCAGCTTGATCCTCATGCTTTACAACCATTACAAACCCCGCCATCACACCATCAACCATCGCAACTAGAGACCCATTTGCATCCAGTAAAGGATGAAAAAACAATGAATCAAATACTTTGGTGACATTTCTGAATTTTAATCCTTCGGGGCAATCTAAAGAATTTATTGAACTACGCTGAAACAATTCATTTGACTGTTGATATGAAAAATCACGGACAAGCAACAATTGAAGGCCCCCGGTTGCTTTGAAATTTGGAACAGGGGTTCCAATACTAAAACCAAGTTCAGAAAATGTTGTGATAAATCGCATTCCAGCTGCAAGAAATATATGCGTTATTTTTTCCACCATCACATTTGTTTCAATAAACAATTGCTTACCAAAACCTGATGTCGATTCAAAAATACCTCTAAGGCATCCACTTATTACCAATTCCATATCTACGATTAAATCAGTTGAACAATTTTCTGAGATGAAAATATCCAGTTCGTATAGATCACCGCCTTCTTGAACTGCACTAATATAAAGTATTGGCTTTTTTGATCGGATACAAAATATAGATCGAAGTATTACATGTTTTGTTGTAATTAATGCCCAAAAAAAATTAACCAGTTCTAGCCTAAATGGACAGACACAACTGATCATCTGATCAATTGTGTCTGTTTTTGAATCAAACACTTTAACTTCAAAACTGTTTTCCAAGTTCATCACCTCATCCTTTAACGGACCAGATGAAAACTAACCTATTTTTGCCCAGAACCAACACCAAATTGAGTTGGGGTATCAAACATACGATGGCCGGTTGACGTGAAATCTCTCCAACCTGTAGGGCTCCAGTTTAAATTATTATTGCAACTACCTGTGCCAGTTTTTTCGGTGCATGATGGTTGAAAATACATGTAAAGGGGCGTTGGCCTAACTCCTTGAGTCCTCAACCCTGAATAATTTCTCCCCTGATTTTCTTCCTTACTGCCCATCCATACCTTTATTTTAGCTAAACAAGATCCAGTCTCTTTTTTACATTTATCGCAATTAGGCTGAGCATTAGAGGAATCACTTGGCGAAGGAACAACCGGCGTTTCAGCACCAACGGCAGAGCTAATGGTCAAAAATAATAGCCCTATCGTATATAACAATTGCCTATTCATGTTGTTTGCCTTAACCAAAGTTAATAAAAATCCGTTAAACCATAAAATTATTCGGCTGGATAGAAAGGTCAAAAAAAAACATTAAGCACAAAAACTTCAAATAATAGGTATTTGTGCAATAATAATCGATCAATCTTAGCTAAATATTCAAAAGGTTCATGTTGGCAGTTACAATCTGAATATAAAACAAATAAAATTATAGCGTTGAAGTCTATTTAAGATTTACCTGAAAAATCTGGAAAACAATCATGGCTAATGGATTTCCCTGCCCCAACCAATCCTGTAAACACTTATTTCGCATAGAAGAAATGCAAGGTGCGCAATCAATTACCTGTCCAAGTTGCAAAAAATCATTCGCTTTACGAAAGCCTAACAAAAGCACTCCCGCTATACCGCCAAAAACTCCCGTGGCAAATCCTGCTAAGAATCAAAACAAAATAGAAGAAGACCAAGGGTTGGTATTTGAATCTAAATCAGAAATTAAAACCAATATTTCGACAACAAAAAAAACTTTGCCAAAAAAGAATAAAAATAGTGGCTTATCTTTATCTCAAGTATTTCTTCTTGGGATTGGGATGTTTTTCATTTCTGTAAGTTTTGCAGCCTTCTACATTATTGGTCTGCCACTATTAAATAAAGAAATAAGAAATGATACGGTACAAAAAACTGAAGTTAGCCCAGAATTAATTGATTCAGATTTCTTTACGTTCAAACCGTTAAATTCTTACACTAAAGACCAAAAACTTGCCCAAACTTTACAAACCAAGTTCGCTTATACAGGCAAAGAAAAAGACTTGTGGCTTCTTTATTATAAGGATTTTAAGACTAAAAACCCAACAGGCACAGAGATGCATCAAGAAATGATTTCACGGCTAAAACTGTTCCTCTCTAAAAGCCTTGAGTGGGAAGAAAGTGCTGAAGGGGTAGAAATTGGAAAGGTTCCCTTTAGAAAATTTGTTATTGAAGGAACCAAAGAAGATTCATCAGCATGGGTTGGCGATTGTTACTCTGCAAATATTAACGGGGTGTTTTTTTTAATACTTTGCCTGGCTCCAATTGACAGTAGAGATTTAGTCCAAGAATCTTGGATGAATTTTAATCAAGGATTAGCAATTAAATCAAACGCAAAAGTTGACTGGAAACCAACACCAAGAAAAACAAGATTAGTCACTGTTGAAAAATTAAAAATGTCATTTGCAGCACCCGAATCAATATGGCTCCCCCAAGATATTAAAGATTACGACACAAACCCAGAATCAGTGTTTATTGGAAAAAACGCTAGCGATTCAGGTGATTTTTTAAACCAGAAAGCTAAATTGCAAGTTTTTGCCCTACCAAATCCCATTAAGGATGAAAAAGCTTGGGATATGGTTGAAGAAAAGTTGTTCGAATTACTTAAAGAAGAAAAAACTGCTGACACTAAAATTGAGAAGTACATTGACACTAAGCAGAAATTCGCTGAACTAGGCAACAAAAGCATTACTGCCAAGGCTGAAAATTTCACAATCAAAGTTGATGACCAAATTCAAAAGCTAATTTTTTGGGGCAGATACTCTACTAAAAATGGATCTTTGTTTTTTGTTTGTGAAATTCCATTTAAAACAAAAGATTATTGGCTTGAAGAATTAAATGATATTTTACAAAGCCTTGCCATGACTGAGTAATTAACTTCCACCAATTAAAGGCATTTTACCCTTGGTTTTTTCAGGTACAGGGGCAAACGGGACAACAGCTTTCCCTTTTTCCCTTAACTCTCCTGCTTTCTCTAGAATTTCATCCTGCCTGACTGTTTTTGCAGGTTGCAATGCATAGCTAAACCGATGGATATCGTGGATTTCAAATGGAAACAAACTTTCAGCTACAAAATCTAGTGGCGGATATTCGTACCAAGGCGAAGGTATCTTTTGCTCGACATCCAATGTTTCGTAGCCATCTTTAACCAACTTAAAATTGTATTTACCGTAATAAACAAAATGTTCATCCATCGGTGTTACACCAATGGGTTTTCCATCCTTATAAACCATTGCCCCCTGAGGAAAGGAATCAATGGTGAACTTACGAGTTACACACCCTGTAAACACAACAAGTAGAAGCACCATTGGTAAACAGCGTAAAAACATTATTTCGTCACCCCAGTGCAAGTCACTTAAAACCTTAATCACAAAAACTTAATTTTTCAGCAATATTCATTAAAAATCGTGCTATGTTGGCTTTAATAACTAAAATATCTATTGGGTCAATAGGTCTTTTACCAAGGATTTTCGTTTAAAATCTTATTTTGGCTTTAATTTGATATTCTGTAAAAGTTAGGTACTATAAGCTTTAAGTTGGTTTTAAATTCTAAGATGGAGATCTGATGGCTTCATTCGACCAAATCGAATGTGCAGTTTTAACCGATGTTGGCCTTAAAAGAGGCTACAACCAAGATAGCAATTACCTATCCCTTGCCTCTAATGAAACCCAATGGCAAGAGTTGGGACATGTTTTATTGGTAGCAGACGGAATGGGAGCTCATGCAGTCGGCGAAAAAGCGAGCGAGCAAGCGGTTAAAACAATCCCCCATGTATACAGCAAGCATGTAAAAGACGGGGCGCCAGAATCTCTTCGTAAAGCTTTTTATGAAGCCAACTCAACAATTCATACTTGTGGGCAAGAAAACACTGAATTTAGAGGAATGGGCACAACCGCAACAGGGATTGTAATTCGACCCGAAGGGGTTTGGATTGGGCATGTTGGAGACAGCAGGGCTTATCGGATTCGGGGAAAACTCGTTGAGCAACTCACCTACGACCACAGCCTTGTATGGGAATACGCCAGGCTTAAAAAAATTGATCCGGATGAGGTTAAGGATATACCCAGCAATTATATCAACAGATGCCTTGGCCCTGAAGCAATTGTAGAACCTGATATCGAAGGCCCTCACAAAGTAATGCAAGGCGACATTTTTTTAGTTTGCAGCGATGGGCTCACTGGTTTGGTAAAAGATTCAGAGTTAGGTGCGATAACTACTAGTTTATCCGCACAAGAAGCATGCAAAATGCTTGTAGACCTAGCTAATCTTCGAGGTGGGCACGATAACATAACTGTTATCGTTGCCAAAATTGGTGGTAACTTTAAAAGTTCAAACAACTCCACTAATGAACCTGCCATTAATCCAACCTTTTTAAATAAAACGGTAACTCGATTAAAAAGCATGAAACCTGGCATACCATGGTGGTTTATTTGTTTAATGTTTGGATTGTTACTGGCTATATCCCTGATCGGGATAAAAGCCATGGAACGTCAACTAACGGACAGCATATTAACTGGTGATTTGGTTAAATTCTCCATCATATTCATCGCTTTAATTTCTTTTATAGCTGGCACAATAGGATTTTATATACAATTTCAGAGTTCAAAAGACGACGAAACAAAAGAATTTCCAATGCCTTCAGCGAGAATCCATCGGAGAACTTTGATTGAAATAACCCAAGCTTCACTTACAAAAATGGAAAAACAAATTGAAGTGTTCAAAAAGCGTGGAGAAGATAAAGCTTGGGGTATCAATCAGGACACTTTAGAAAACCACCTTTCGCTTGCCAAAAGTTCTGTTTCCAAAAATGATTTCGCAGAAGCCTTTAAGCATTACTGCCTAGCTTTATTACTATTTTCAGCACCCTGGATAAAGCATCGGAAAGAAGATAGCCCTGTTGAAATCTTCTGGGGCAAATAACCCACCCGATTATCTCCAGTCTTTTATCTTAATTCAGTTTAAAATTGATAATCTCTGAAAATAACAAGGCCTAGCACTTTAAGCGCCCGACACGCGATAACAAACAAAAAGATAACTTTAACAAGCCAACCCCTTTGATTTTTCGTTTTCACGCCTTCAAATTAACGTCGTACTAAATATCAACCATTTGTTAAATAAGCCTTGAAACCGATTAGATATCAATATTTAATTGTCACTAAAAAACTCACCCCTGGCAATTTTTCAAATCAAGCAGAAGCAATTAAAGAAGCCATGTGGTTTCTGCGTGCGGGTAAGTTGCAAAACGCCACGGTGGAGGCATCTTTGCATCCTAAAACTATAATCACCGCCGATAAATCAAAGTGAGAAGGTGGTATACTGCTTCTTAACGTTCTTTTGCCGTTTAAAAACATTTTCACCGCGAAGATGCAAACAGTGCAATGTAAAAAATAGCCAAGCCATGAAATCAAATTAGCAAGGCGTGGGTAATTCTTTGCGTCTTCGTGGTAAAACTATTGGCTTTGGTTTTGTAGGTTTTCAGGTGCTACTTTTACCAGCGTTTCTTCTCGACAACTTGGATTTCAAGTAAATTTGACCATCCCTTTTCCCTCTGAATAGAATATGTTTGCAAGTTCTTTGTGGGATTTTTCAGAGATGACTAAGTAGCGTGTTTCAGCAAAAACCGAAGTGAACTTGCAGAAATGCAGTATATTTAACCATAAAAAAAGGGCCCGCTTGCGGACCCTTTAATGTAATAAAATTTAGCGCAACAACAATTAGCTTGCTGAGATAAGTTCTCGTTTATTTTTCTTAGCTTTTGGTACTCGAACTTTATGATTAAGGACTTTTTCGTTGGGTTTTCGAAGATCCCAAACAACCCCAAACCACGAAAGAACCACTAAAATACTATAGCTAATATCAATTTCCCACCAGTAGAAGCCTTGATTAGCTGAACTCTGGTAATGATGATGATTATTGTGCCATCCTTCACCCATCGTCAAAAGAGCCAAGACTAAGCTATTTTTGCTTTCATCAGTGGTGGCAAATCTTTTGTAACCAATCAGGTGGCTGAGCGAATTAATAAAAAAGGTGCAATGATAAACCAAAATAGTACTTACAAAAAAGCCCCAAACTAGGCCAGGAAGCCCCATTGTCAGGTAGCAAACGATTGCAAGGACAACGCCTGGAACATAATGATAATTACTTAGGAATTGAATTTCAGGATACTTGGTGAAGTCTTGAATATTCTTTTCATCATAGGGGGTATGTTCTTCTGAAAGAATCCAACCTACATGCGACCACCAAAAACTTGTGCGATGCGGAGAATGCGGATCAGCAGGCGTATCGGAGTATTTATGATGTTCGCGGTGATGGGAGGCCCACCATAGCGGACCTTTTTGCAAGGCACTTGCACCCAACCAAGCTAAAACAAACTGAAACCAGCGGCTCGTTTTGTAAGCTCTGTGGGAAAAGTAGCGGTGATAACCAGCGGTGATACCAAACATTCGGATGAAGTAATTTGCCAAGCACAACAAACCAACTTGCCAAGAAAACGACACAAATAGTGCAGACAAGCAAGCAACATGCATTAAAATAAATGGGACATTTTTTGCCCAATTATGTGCATAGTATCCTAAGCCAACAGGTTTTGTTAAAAACAAGGTCTTTTTATCAAGTTCGGTAGCAGACATTGCGAAACCCTCCTGGCATACATACGAAAATACAAACTTCACCTGAAGCTACTTTTTTGGGGCGAAAGAAACTACACTTTTTTGATTGTAATTCTTGCTTTCCGAATTGCGCTCATTTTGCGCAATTGTGCACGGCGGCGGGCTTCGCAAGGCTTTTCGTAATATTTTCGTTTACGCAATTCTTTTTGGATACCACTCCGTTCGAGCAGTTTTTTAAATCGTTTCAGGGCCAAACCAATTGGCTCTCGGTCGTGAACTCGCATCCTCAATGGCATAACATTTACTCTGTAAAAAACAGTTAAAAATCAAAACACTCAATTGGTAATATAAAGCATTTCACATTAATTGCCAAGATGATAGTCTATAAAATACGGAGAATCTATTTATTCGTAACTAAGGGACCTTTATCAATGATCAACAAATCGACTAAAACTTTGATTTCCAACCTTTTTTTTACGGTAAATCCTTTATTTAAGCTTACTTACGCAATTATCTTTTTTATTTCGGGGTCGAACCTTTGTTTTTCAGCGGATTGGCCACAATGGCTCGGGCCAAACAGGGATGGGGTCTGGGGCGAGGAAGGAATATTAACCAAATACCCAAAAGGTGGACCTAAATTGCTTTGGACAAGCCCATTAAGTGGGGGTTATGCAGGTCCAGCAATAGCCAAAGGACGGGTATTTATTACTGATCGACAAGTTGCAGATGGGAAGATTGAATCCGACAATTTATTTGCTCGCGCCAACTCCGAAGGCACAGAGCGCCTACTTTGCCTAAACGCCTCAAACGGAAAGACTATTTGGGAATTCTCTCACCCATGCACCTATAAAATGGCTTACCCATGCGGTCCACGCTGCACCCCTGTAGTAACAGACACCTTGGTTTATTTCTTAGGAGCCATGGGCGATCTGTATTGCCTTGATGTTAATTCGGGAAAGCCAATTTGGAACAAATCGTTCACCAAAGATTACAACGCCCCGGTACCTGTATGGGGGTTTTCCGCTCACCCCTTATTGGATGGAAACAAGTTAATCTGTTTAGTAGGGCCTAAAAAAGTTGCAGTTGCATTCGATGCCAAAACCGGCAAAGAACTTTGGAGTTCATTGGAACTCGAAAAACCGGAATCTGAAATAGGTTATTGCCCCCCTGTAATTTTCGAAATCGGAGCAGGTAAAAACAATCGTCATCTTATAATCTGGCATTCTGAATCCTTGAATGGCTTAGATCCAGAAACAGGAAAGCTTCTCTGGAGCGAACCGTTTCGCCTAAAAGCAAACCTCTCAATACCGACTCCCCGATTGGTTGATAATAAGATTTTAGTCTCTTCGTTTTACAATGGATCAATGTTAGTCGAGATTGACGCAAACAAAAAATCTTCCAAACTTATCTGGAAAGGAAAGGGCAGGGGAGAGACTCCAAAGCAGACCGAAGGCCTACATTCAATCATGGCGACACCATTTGTGGAGAACGGCTATATTTTTGGTGTTTGCAGCTATGGGGAATTAAGGTGCCTCAAGCTTTCTGATGGGGAACGGGTCTGGGAAAACTTGAGTGCAACAGGCTCGCAAAATGAACCGATAGAGCGTTGGGCAAACGCTTTTCTCATTAAACACGACAAAAACTTTTTCATATTCAACGAAAAAGGTGACCTTATAATTTCCGAGTTATCACCTTCGGGTTACAAAGAAATAGACAGAAGCCATTTGATAGACCCCACAGGAATAGC
>CAJCCR010000253.1 GCA_903960945.1 uncultured Planctomycetaceae bacterium | reverse complement strand
GAGTCGTTTAGTAATGCCTCATTGTTTAACTCATGTAGTTTTGATAATCCAACTTTCAGTATTTCTTTTTGAGGGCTTATTTTTTCAAGTAATTGCCTTGCTTTAATGTGGTCAGGTTGTAACTCAAGTGCCCTTAGTAAAAATTCATTGGTTTTTTCAGGGGGTATTTTTCCTTGTGAACTTTCAGCTTGCTTATAAAACATATCTGATTTTTTTCTTAATAAATTTAACAATGGCTTATCGTTGTCATTTGAATAAAGTTTTGATTCAAGGAAAAGAAATACATTCAGCAACTCTTTTGTTTTTGATGTTATTAGCCCAGATTGGTTTGAACCATCAATTACATCAACCAAATAGGATGAAAGCCTTTGTAAAGTTTCTTTATCAGGTGAACCTGAAGATAATTTGGAGATTTCGAAAAGTGCCTGATCCCAGTCTTTTTTTTCAGTATAAACTTGAATTTTACCGATTCGAATCGAAAGAAGTTTACTGGCTAGAACTTTGCGCATATTCCCCCAGCCTTCTCCTGTTCTTTTTTCTGTAGCAATCGCAGAATCATGCAAACGCAATCCTTTTTCCAATACTTCCTCTGCAAGTAATAAGCGGTCAAAAAACTCAATGCTTGAGCTGTATTCATTAGTGTCTAACGAGATACGGCCTTCAATAAATTTTTGCACTGTTTCTGCAAGTGTTTCTTCAAAAAACTTGATTTCTTTAATTGCGGTTGGGCCGGTTGTTACCAATTCTTTGAAACTGAAATTTTTATCGATTACCCTTAATCTTAAAATGACTTCATCCGATGCTGGTAATTTGAAAAATTTACTAATCGGTTCTACTTTGTAAGTTGTAATTGGCCTGAAAGGATGCGTAACTGTAATAGTATCAAAAGGATTGTCGGGGATTTTTAAAAAAGTTATTGCGATAGGTGAAGATGAATTGGTGGTGTTTTTTTTGTTTTTATCTTTAAGGGATTCGAATGTTTTCCAGTAATCTTTGTTAATTGATATATTGTCTGTTTCTTCTACTTCTTTTGTTAATTTTTTTTCTTGAGATAAAGTTGTAAGAGAAAATAAAGTAGGAAGAATTATGATTGCCAGTATTTTTTGGCCTAATAAGAACTTGTTCTTAATCATTTGTATGGGCATCATTTTGAATCGCTAGAAAATACTTACCATTTTGTTGTCTGATCTATTATTTGAGATATTATAGTGTAAAATCAACTGGGTAAGTATTATTCGGTGATATATTTTAAGAGGTTTCTCATGTCGAAAAAGACCGCAAAAACAACTGTAGTTGCTTTTAAAGTTGAACAAGAACTAGCCGATCTTCTAAACAGCCTTCCTAATAAAAGTGCGTTCATTCGTAAAGCTATAGCTGCCCAATTAGGTGTTTCTTGCCCTTTATGTAAAGGGGCAGGGGTTGTTACAAGGGCGGTTAATGACCATTTTGTTCCGTTAATTGAAGAATTTAAACATCAATCGTGTGTTAGTTGTGGCAACAAGATAGAAGTGCCAGTTGAAGCTGAAGATATGGATAAAGAAAGTCGGTCTCGTTTAGAACAATTTCTCTTGGGCGGACCGCTATACTGCAATTCTTGTTACGAGATTGCGCCAAGTTGTGATGATTGTGGCTGGCATATTGATAAAGAACAAGAGGAACAACATCACCTCAAAAGCCATTGTGGTGATGAGTGTGATATATCCCATGAAGAAGGAACCGTTTAAGTTTATAAAAACCTGTTTATTAATGACCTTCTTTGACCATGTTTCGTGACCATGCGGGTATTTCTACTACTAAATCTTGGGTTCCATTAGGTACGCATTGGCACCCTAATCGCGATTCAATAGTCAATCCCCTGGCTTCATCTAGCATGTCTTGTTCATCATCCGTTGATTCATTGCAACTTTTTAGGCCTTCTTTAACAATAACATGACAGGTTGAACAGGCGCAAACGCCCCCGCAGGCATGATCGATTTCTACGCCAGCAGCATAGGCTATATCTAAAATGCTACCGGGCAATCCTGTTCGGTTGTATGGGATTTTTGCAGGATCTACCTCGAAAGTTTTATTATCGGGCAGAAAAGTTATATTGAATTTCTTCTTAGGTTTTTCAAATTTCGCTTGTTCGATATATGGGTTTACACCAGCCATGAAAGCTCCCTGAGTTATACGAATACTGTACTACTAGTTATGTTAGGGGCTTAGGTGATACTTAGCAATTGTTTATGCGCAACGACGCAATTCTGGAGTTGGATTTTCATGCGATTTGTTTCCTGCAATCATCCATTTTCTTAGCTCGCTACGTGATGTTTTTCTGTTCTTTTGTATAGTATACCGTGTTTTTATGAATGATGGGATGTTGAAAAGCAAGGAGGCAAGAACATGGAAATATGTTTTAGCTATTTTTAATTTTTCTCTTTGTACAATCCCTAAAAATAGGCCTTGAGTTACCCGGATGCATGATTTTATTGCGACAATTGCAAAACATCTTAATGCCATTCCAAGAGTTGCATTTTTGAGACTGATCAATGCCCTATTACGTTCTACATGAAAAGTAAAAAAGTCGGACCATTCACCCGAACTGCCACAATGGATATGGTAGACAACGGTTTCAGGGGTGTAAACACAGCGCCAATTTTCAAGTTTAGCTCGCCATGCGAGGTCTAAGTCTTCGTAATACATGAAAAGTCGTTCATCAAAATTTCCTATTTCATGTAACATTTTTTTTCTTAGAAGCACCGATGCTCCACAGGCGCCGAAAACATCCTCTTTCAGATTATATTGGCCCATATCTTTTTCTCGGAACCCTCGATCGTTTCCTCTACCATCGCTTAATAATTGCAATCCAGTGCTGTTAATGATTTGCCTATCTGCATGGAAAAGAATTTTGCAGGTGACTAATCCGATGGCTTTGGATTCTAGTATTGTAGCAACGAGCGTTGAAAGCCAATTCTCTGGAATTTCTGTGTCGTTGTTGAGTAGGGCAAAGAACTCGCCATTTGCATGATCAAATCCAAGATTATTGCCTGCTGCAAAGCCCAGATTTTTTTTCGCCTCGATAACCCGTACTTCCGGCCAATTATTTCGAATGAATTCAATTGAACCATCTGTTGATCCGTTGTCTACAAGAATGACTTCATATCTTGATGAAGGGTAACTTTGATTTTTAAGCGAAGCTAAACAGTTTTGGAGGAATCGTAAGCCATTGTAATTCACAATAATTACAGAAATAAAAGGGAAGTTTTCATTCTCAGTTTTGTTATTGGATGATGTCATTTTTTAATTTTTTGTTGTGCGGATACTGGGGGTTTCGGACTCTGGGTTTAAATTGGGGCTGTAAAATTCATCCCCAGCCATTAATTGCTTGTTCCATTTAGATTTGAAGTAATTAATCTCTCTTTGAAAGCGGGAGATTTTTTCCGGGGTGTCTTCTGGGCCGCGTGTCTTGGATTCAAAATGGGTGTATTCTGCATGGGGTGTCCAAACCACAGAGTACCCCCGATCTCGAACTTTTAAGCACAAATCTATATCGTTAAATGCAATTGCGAGATTTTCATCGAAGCCATTAATTTCATCAAATGTTTTTCGCTTAATCATCAAGCATGCCCCGGTTACACAACTTACATTTCTAATGGTTGCCATGCGGAATCCGTAACCTAATTTCCCCTTTGGAGTATGTCGTAGGGTGTGGCCTGCAATTCCAGTCATACCCAAAACTACGCCTGCGTGTTGGATAGTGTTATCTGGATAATAAAGAGCTGCCCCAACTGCGCCTGTTTCAGGCCGGAGGGCGTGTTCAGCTAAGCGGAAGAGGTTTTCTTTTTTGAGTGATTCAATGTCGTTGTTTAAAAATAGGAGTAATTCCCCGGTGGCCAATTTGGCGCCATAATTGTTGATTGCTGCATAACTGAAGGGTTGCGTCCAATTGATGATGTTGAATCGGGGGTCTTGTTTAAGTTTTTCATAAAGCTGAAATGTTTCGGTATCGGTACTGCCATTTTCCAAGATTAAGATTTCTAGGTTTGGATAGTTCTCCGCAAGGATGGAATCCAAACAGGTGCGTAGGGTACTCGCTTGATCTTTCGAAGGGATAATAATCGAGATCAACGGCCATTCGGTTGGGTGATAAATTGCTTGATAGAGACCAGTAGCCAAACCGTTGGAAGCCTGGCCAGAAAGATTGCATCGATCAAGGTGTTCTTGAAGAGCTTTTCTGCCTGCATCGTGGGCATAATTTTTAGCATTTGGGTTACCTGCAGTGGAAGCAGGGTGAACACGCCAATGGTAAAGTATCTTTGGAATATGCACAATTTCGCGTGCTAATTCGCATGCTCGTAAAACAAGATCGTAATCTTGCGAACCATCGAATCCTTTGCGAAATCCACCAGTTTTATTAATGATTTCATTACGGAATACTAATAAATGACAGATGTAATTATGGCTTCGTAATGTATCCCATCCAAAGGATGGTTTGAATGTAGGGCTGAATCTTTTTTTGCCATTTGCATTAATAAAATCTTCATCAGAGTAGAGAATATCGATTTTTGTTTCAGGCTGTTGTAATCGGCTTACTACTTCGTGCAATGCAAAGGGGGCCAAGGTGTCATCATGATCAAGGAGAGTGATGAAATCGCCTGAAGCGAGATGAAGTGCAGCGTTTGAGTTTCCTGCGATGCCAAGATTTTTGTCAAGAAACGCAAGTCGAATTCGGTTGTCTGATCGGGCATAATCAGTCAAGATTTTTTTTGTTTGCTGGGAAGAACTATTCCCATCTGCGATACAAAGTTCCCAATTCCCATAGGTTTGAGCCCGGACGGAATCGATCATCTCTTTTAGACAATGGGTCGGGGTATTCCAAGTGGGGGTCACAATGCTTATTTTGGGTTGATACGAGAATAGATGTTGTCGTTGTTGTAAAAGTTCAGCGTTGTCAGGTTCGTTGAGCAAGATCCAATTTTCATAATTGGTGTGTAGTTCTACATTTCCTAATTGAGATTTTCTTGAAGTAATAAAGTTCCATGAATTTTTTAAGAGAGTAAAAGTTCCAGCAAGTACTTTTGATTGCAAAGATCGTGGTGGAAAACAAGTCTTAAACGCTGGGTCTAGTTTTTTGAGTATTTTCCAACCAGGATGGTTGTCGATATTTTGTAATTGCAATCGGAGTTGAAGAAGCTCGTTATCTTTTTGTGCCAGGCAAGCGCTTAGGAACTGAATATGATCCAAGTTGGGATCAGTGAGAGTTGAGTGCTGTTCCTCTGCGACGATTTTAAAGGAAGCAGGGCTCGGAAGGTCAGCGGGGTATTTTCTAGCTTCCATGGAATTGCCTTGATAAAAGCAATGTAACTTATTTAAACACTAAGGCTTAAATAGCATGGAAGCGGAAAAAGGGGCAAGAGGAAAGGCTATTTACGCCATTCGTCGATAAGGGACGCAACTAGCCCAGTCCACCCAGTTTGGTGAGGTGCGCCAAGTCCTTCGCCGGTATCGCCATTAAAATATTCGTAAAACAGGATATAATCATTCCAATTTGGGTCATCTTGGAATTTCTTGTATCTGCCATGAACAGGGCGGGTGCCATTTTTATTTCTAGCAAAAATCTTGATAAGCCTGTTAGCAAGGTCTTTAGCCATTACTTGGAAGGTGATGGAGGAGCCGTGAGAAGCTGGGGTGCTGACAGCGAATCTGGGCCCAAAAGCTTTGCCTAATTTGCGGATGGATTCGATAAGTAAGAAGGAGGTTGGGAACCAAATTGGTCCACGCCAGTTGGAATTACCCCCTTTAAGTTTTGAATCACTTTCCGCAGGTTCGTAGCCAACCGCGATGCCATCGTAAACAAAGGGATTTTTAGCGTGGGCTTTTGAAAGGCTTCGAATACCAAAATCGGAAAGGAACTCAGATTCGTTGTAAAGCCTGTGCATAAGTCTTGAAAGTTGATTTTCATCGACAATGGTAAGGGCATAAGAAACCTTGCCCTCTTCTTCTGTTTTATGCACGACATTTTTAACAAGGTCTTGTCTGTTTTTAATGAACCAAAGAAAGTTGTTGGTGAATTCTTTGAATGGTTTGATCCATTCCATCTCAATGCGTTCTACAGCAAATAAAGGAACAAGCCCAACAAGAGAGCGAAGCCTGAATTTTTTAAAGTTTCCATCTGGGAAACGAAGTACATCGTAGAAGAAGCCATCTTCTTCATCCCACAGTTGGTAATCGCGATTGCCCATGTGTTTCATTGCGCCAGCAACATAGGCGTAATGTTGGAAGAACTTAATTGCAAGGCCTTCGTAAACTCGATTTTCCTTGGCAAGTTCGAGAGCAATTCGCATGAGATTAAGGCAGAACATACCCATGTACCCGCCCGCATCGGATTGTTCTAGAACAGAACCATCGGACATTTTCATGCTGCGGTCGACAACAGTAATGTTATCCATGCCCAAGAATCCACCTTCAAACACATTGTTACCTTGGCTGTCAACTTTGTTGATCCACCAAGCAAAGTTAATGATAAGTTTGTGGAAACATCGTTCTAAGAAATCGCGGTCGGCTTTTCCTGTTTGGATGCGCTCCATATTGTACACGCGCCAAACCGACCAAGCATGAACAGGAGGATTAAGATCTGAGAATTCCCATTCATAAGCGGGTATCTGCCCGTTGGGGTGTTGGAATTGCTCAAACAAAAGGAAATAAAGTTGTTCCTTGGCGAATTTAGGATCAACCCTGGCGATAGCAGGGCATGTGAAAGCAAGATCCCATGCGGCAAACCAAGGGTATTCCCATTTTTCGCAAGGTATTAAAACGCGAAGCGAATTAAGATGGCGCCAATGCTGATTGCGAATGGTTTTTCTGGACTGAGGCGGAGGCGCATCAGGGTTATCACCATCCAGCCAGGTGTTTACATTGAAAATATAATTTTGTTTGGTCCAGAGTAGCCCACTAAAAGCTTGTCGCTGAATCATTTTTTCATCAGGAGTAGCTTCGGGTGGGTGAATGGATTGATAAAATTCGTCGGCTTCATCTTTTCGAGTTTTGATCGTGGAGTCGACATCTGCGAGGGGCCTGCTAAGGGTGACATTATCGGAAAGCCTCAAATGCAAAACTTGTGTTTCGCCAGGGGCAATTGCAGGGAAATGGTAGCAGAATGTAGATTTTGTTCCTTGATGTTTTGGGTTGATAGTATTTTCGCCATTAACAATATGCCGATGGAAAGCATCCTTGGTGTAGGGTTTTCTGGATAGGCTATCTTTCCCAAAAACAACAGGGCCGTTGGTTTCATTGTAAGTAAATAGAGACATGCCGTTTCTGGGGCCATACAGGATGCGTTGGCCTAGTCGATAGTATGCAGGAATATCTTTGAGAATTTCCACCTGAGAATCATCAGCCAAGATGCTAATAAACCCGGGGCCTTCAGGCCCTTGAGAAATTAAAGGCTCAGGGTTGCCTTCAGGAGTCCAGGCCTTTTTATCCCATGCCCAAGTGTTACGAAACCAAAGGTGGGGAAGAATATAAAGCGGGGCAGGGTCTGGGCCGCGATTGATAGCCTCGATGCGAATGCAAAAATCTTCTGTGTTAGTCTTGGCGTATTCAATGCTGATATCAAAGTAGCGGTTTTCATCGAATATGCCTGTGTCAAGAAGTTCGTACTCCTCGCCTTTACCTTCTCTACCGCGATTAACAGTAACTAAATTTTCGTAGGGGAATTCGCCCTGAGGATATTTGTAAACATACTTCATGTAAGAATGGGTGGGAGTATTATCTAAGTGGAAGTAATATTCTTTTACATCTTCTCCATGATTGCCTTCTTCGGAAGTAAGTCCAAAAAGGCGTTCTTTAAGGATTGCATCTTTGCCGTTCCAAAAAGCAGGAGCGAAGCACAAAAGTTGATATCGATCGCAAATTCCTGCAATACCATCTTCACCCCAGCGATAGGCTTTGCTTCGGGCCAAATCGTGAGGTAGGTAACCCCAGGCATTGCCATCTGCACTGTAATCTTCTCTTACCGAGGCCCAAGATCGTTCGCTTACATAAGGCCCCCATCGCCTCCAGCCAGATACATCATCTTGTATTTCGTTGAGTCGTTGTTGTTCTTGCGTGGTCATAAATCTTCCAGAAAATAGTTTAAAGAATTATTTCATGATCAACATTGTGAGTTGGTAAAACAAGGCGAATGAATAAAAAAATCATTAACTAAGAATTAATCTGGTGGCATAATTGGAAGCACCGATAAGTGGTGCCTCGGGGTTTAGTGCAACTTGAATGGGAATAGATTTCATAAGACCAAGAAATCGCCCTTTAGTATAGAATCCTTCGAGGAATTTGCCGTTATTCATGAATGGGAGGATTTTAGGGGCTATACCGCCTCCAATAAATACCCCGCCTGTTCCCAAGCATTTTAATGATAGATTAGATGCTTCCTTGCCATAAATCGAAACGAAAAGGTTTAAGGTAGCAACGGCAGCAGGGTCGGAGTTGGCCAAAGCCATTTGGGAAACAACTGCACTGGAATCGGGCTCGGCTTTAAGTCGAAGAGTCAGAGCATCGGTGGGCTTTTCAACCCCGGTTTCAGTCAGGAATCGGAAAATATTAAAGAGTCCAGGCCCTGATAAAATTCGTTCATAACTGACATGGTCGGGGTAATGCTTCCTGAGCCAAAGGAACAAATCAATTTCGAGATTATTGGTGGGTGCGAAATCGCAATGGCCCCCTTCGGAAGCAGAAGGATGATATTTTTCGCCGTCCCAAAAAAGAATGGCTTCACCAAGGCCAGTACCCGCAGCAATGACAGCAATATTTCCGCTGGAGCCATTTTTGCAATCTGGGTTCAAGTGTACTTTTTCAGTAGGGTTTAGAAAAAGCATGCCAAAAGCTGCAGCTTCGAGGTCGTTTAAAAGCTTGACTTTTTTAGCTTTTAAAAAGTCTGCAAGTTTATGTTCATCAAGTTCCCAAGGTAGGTTGGTGGTTTTGCATTTTCCTTCAAGAACAGCGCCAGCTACACCAAAGCAACCTGCCTCTATAGTAAGATTTTTTTCATCAACGAGAAACTTTTCAAGGATTTCTTCGAGGCTTTTCGGTCCCTTGCTAGGGAAAACAGCTTGGCGAATAAGTTTTAGTTTTCCCGCTTCTAATGCATAAAGTGCTAGAACAGTTTTGGTACCACCGATATCACCAGCAATAATCATTTGCATAACTCCGTGAAAAAGAATCACTTTTATTATTAGACAATGGAACTTAGGATTTTTTTTGTGGCAAAATCAATGCCACCCTTATCGCCAAAGATTGCTGAACCTGCAACTAAAACGCCAGCTCCTGCCGTTACCGCCAAAGGTGCAGTTTGGGCGTCAATTCCCCCATCTACTTCAATTTCGATAGCAAGGTTTTTTTGTTTTATGATGGCGCTTAATCTGCGAATTTTATCTAGAGTTTCAGGCAGGAATTTCTGTCCGCCAAACCCAGGGTTTACTGTCATGATTAAAACCAGATCTAACTTGGGCAATATTTCTTCAAGAACAAACAAAGGCGTAGCAGGGTTCAGTGCTACACCTGCTTTTTTACCAAGCCCTTTGATGTGCTGAATCGTGCGATGAAGATGCGGAGTGTTTTCGGCATGGACAATAAGGCTGTCAGATCCTGCATGAGCGAAGGCATCAAGTAAATTGTCTGGTGTGTTGATCATCAAATGTGTTTCAAAGCAAAGCTTTGTCGATTTGCGTATGGATTGAATCACAGGGATACCAAAACTAATATTAGGGACAAATTGCCCGTCCATTACATCAATATGAATGCGATTAGCACCAGCAGCTTCAGCCTGGGAAATCTGATCGCCAAGGGTGGTGAAATCTGCAGCAAGAATTGAGGGTGCCAGCAAAGCTTTAACGATCGCCATGTTAATCTCGATTATTAAATGATTTAAGAAAGTTCGGCCGAAGAATCTGCATCAAGCAGCCAGAGTAAAGAACCATGAATGGGATTGATCCCTTGGGAAGGGTAAGTTTCAAGCGCTGGTTCGCCTTGTAACACTTCTTTTAAAGCTGAAACTTTATCTTTTCCTGCAACTAGAAAAATAATGTTTTTAGCCTGATTGATCATTGGGTAAGTGAAGGTCATGCGATTAGTGTTAAACTTAGGCACAAAATTTGGAACAACCCATCTGCTTTTTTCACCTAGGGCAGTGGTACCTGGGAATAAGGAAGCCGTATGCCCATCAGGCCCCATGCCAAGATAAAGAAGATCAAATTTTGGCGGACTACCAGAGTTTGGAATGTTGAAGAAAGTTGCGATTTTATTTTGGTATTCCTGAGCAGCTTGATTGATGTCCGCTTTTTCAGCTTCCATCCTGTAGATCTGGGCTGGATTCGCTGGGATATGGGAAAGCAACGCATCGGTAGCCATTTTAAAATTAGAGTCAGCATGCGTTGGTGGTACGCTTCGTTCATCACCCCAGAAGAAATGGCACTTATCCCAAGGCACTTGTTTTTTGTATTCATCTGAAGCCAGCAAAGAAAGCATACCTTTAGGGGTACTGCCCCCAGAAAGAACGACAGAAAATTTTCCGTTGGCCTTAACTGAAGAATTGCAAATGCGAACGAAATGAAGAGCACCAGCTTCAGCAACTGAAGAAGCGGAATCAAGGACTTGAATTTCTCGGGCCATAATTAAATCCATAAAAGATAAAGTTGAAATGACAGAAGGTTAAAGATAAAAGGCGCAATTCCACAATTAAGATTGGAAGTACGCCTTTGATTTTACAAAAGAAGCTGATTAACCCCCAGTAGGTTTTTCAAGATGTCCACCAAACTGGAAGCGCATTGCAGAGAGAAGTTTGTCTTGGAACTCCGATTCTCCACGGGAAGCAAAGCGCTCGTAAAGCGCAGTGGTAAGAACAGGAACAGGCACTCCTTCATCGATGGCGGCCTTGATCGTCCAGCGGCCTTCACCAGAGTCAGAGACCCTGCCAGAAAACTTCTTGAGGCTTGGATCATCTACCAAAGAGATTGCGGTGAGATCAAGGAGCCAAGAAGCGATAACGCTACCGCGTCTCCAAACCTCAGCGATGTCGCCAAGATTGAGATCGTATTGGTAGTGTTCTGGATTTCGAAGTGGTGTGGTTTCTGCATCGACTTCAGAGTGCTTTTTGCCAATGTTAGCGCTATGAAGAACGCCCAAGCCTTCAGCATATGCCGCCATCATACCGTATTCGATACCGTTATGAACCATCTTAACGAAGTGGCCAGCACCGTTGGGGCCGCAATGAAGGTATCCTTCTTCTGCGGTTCCGGTTTTCGCTGCCCTGCCTGGGGTGCGATCAATGTTTCCAATACCAGGTGCCAAGGTGGCAAAGATAGGGTCAAGATGCTTGACGATAGCAGGTTCGCCACCGATCATCATGCAGTAACCACGATCCAAGCCCCAAACCCCGCCGCTTGTACCAACATCGACATAATGAATGCCTTTTAAAGCGAGTTCTTTAGCTCGACGAATATCGTCGACATAGTAAGAGTTTCCGCCATCAATAAGAACATCGCCACTGGATAAAAGAGGAACTAATTCATGAATGGTCTGATCGACCACGCCAGCGGGAACCATGAGCCAGATGATTCTTGGTGTAGGAAGTTTTTTTACCATGTCAGCATAAGAAGAAGCCCCGGTGGCTTTCTTGGCTTCATACTTTTTAACGGTTTCTTGACTTCGGTCGTAAACGACGCAGGTATGACCGTTTCGAATGAGGCGCTCAACCATGTTGCCGCCCATTCTACCAAGCCCAACCATTGCTATATTCATTTAAGAACTCCACATTTAAAAGGACAAAAGTTACTTACGAAACAACTCTTTGGTTAGATTGAAGTTGCTATCACCAACGAGAACAACATCAGCCATTTTAATAAAAAATCCGGTGTCTACGACCCCTGGAATAGTCCGGATGGACATTTCGAGTTTGGCGGGATCAAGAGTAGGAGGAATAATACAATCAAGAATAAGATTACCGTTGTCCGTAATCCCTTGAGTGCCATTTTTCATCCAAATCTCGCCATGAATGCCAAGCAAATGAAGCTTATGTTTGACCAAAGGCGCGCCGAAAGGTATGACTTCGACAGGAAGTTTTCCCCTAGAGCCTAACGATGCAACAATTTTGTCTTCACCAACAAGAATGATGAATTTTTTTGCAGAAGCAGCGATGATTTTTTCGCGAACCAAAGCCCTGCCATAACCTTTGATCAAATTAAGATTGGGGTCAACTTCATCAGCGCCATCAATTGCGTAAGAAATATTTCCAAGCGCTCCCTCGAGGGGAACAAGAGGGATATTTAAAGAACGGGCAAGGGAGGCAGAATCTTCAGAAGTAGGAACCCCCTGAACCTTAAAGCCAGCTTTGACTTTTTCACCCAAGAGTTTGATAAATGCAGTAGAAGCTCGGCCGGATCCTAGGCCGACAACATCGCCGGATTTTATAAACTCAAGTGCTTTTTCGTATATGGTCATTGCTAGCTTTATTACCCTGCCATGTTTGGATGCCAATCCTTAAGCCTTTGCGTTTTTCTTAATTTGGTCTTTGGCAGCAGTAATAACAGCATCAGAGGAGAAGCCGAACTTCTTTTGTAATGCTTTGAGAGGGGCAGAAGCGCCAAAGCTTCGCATCCCGATGGTAACACCTTCAAGACCGACAAATTTTTCCCAACCAAAGGTTGATGCCATTTCAACAGCGACCCTTGCTCGAACTGCGGTAGGGAAAACTTCTTCACTATAACCAGGATTCTTGGAACAATAATGGTTGTAGATTTCCCAAGATGGGATGCTAACAACCCTAGATTTGATCCCTTCTGCAACAAGTTTTTCGTGGGCTTCAACGCACATGGAAACTTCACTACCAGTTGCAATCAGAATTACATCGGGTTTGTTGCCTTTGGAAGCATCTGCAAGAATATAAGCACCACGGGCAAGGCCGCTTGCAGGAGCATATTTAGTGCGGTCAAGTGTTGGTAAATCTTGGCGGGTAAGAACCAAAACAATAGGTTCATGCTTGATTGGCATGAGGAAACGCCAAGCTTCTGCTACTTCATTTGAATCGCAAGGGCGAATCGTAGTAAGGCCAGGCATTGCACGCAACGAAGCCAAATGTTCGATAGGTTGATGTGTGGGGCCATCTTCACCTACACCGATCGAATCGTGTGTAAAAATGTATAGAACTGGGATTTCCATGATCGAACCAATACGGATTGCGCCACGACCGTAGTCACTGAAAATGAGGAATCCTGAACCGTAGGTGCGTACCTTGCTAAGGTTCATGCCGTTAAGAATAGCGCCCATTGCATGTTCGCGAATACCGAAGTGGAAGTTTCGTCCGAGGTAATTAGTGGCTTCGAAATCACCAGCAACTTCCTTGCCGTCTTTCTTGAAGGTAAGTCTGGTTTTGGTGCTTGGTGCAAGGTCAGCAGAACCACCGATAAGCCATGGTACATTAGGAGCAATTGCATTAAGCACTTCAGCGGAGGCAATACGGCCTGCTTTACCTTTGGCATCTGCAGGGTAAGTGGGGATATCTTTATCCCAGCCTTCGGGTAGTTCGCGTTTTTCCATCAATTCAAGCTGTTTTGCTAGTTCTGGATGAACTTTCTTATATTCTTCAAATAACTTGTTCCAAGCTGCGCTAGCATCAGCGCCTCGTTTGCCTAAAAGGTCTTGGAAATGCTGGTAAACGCCTTCTTGCACTTCAAAAGTTTTGTCGGGATCAACACCGTAATTAATCTTGGCACCCTTAATAGCGGCTTCGCCCAAAGGTTCTCCATGAGCTGAATGATGATCTTCCTTACCGGGCACGCCCCAAGCAATTAAACTGTCGATGATAACCAAGGTTGGTCTATCAGAAGTATGATGGAAGGAGTTGATTCCGCGTTCGATCATATCGAGATCGTTGGCATCAGCAATGCGAGTGACATTCCAGCCAAGGCCGATAAAGCGAGTTGCGACATCTTCAGAGAAAGCCAGACTAGTGTGGCCTTCAATGGTAATACGATTATTGTCGTAAATCCAGCAAAGATTAGAAAGTTTTAGATGTCCTGCAAGCGATGCAGCTTCATTGGAAATACCTTCCATCATGCAACCATCGCCGCAAATGGAATATACATTATACTTGAAAAGTTCAAATCCTGGTCGATTGAAATAAGCAGCTAACCATCGCTCTGCCATAGCCATACCAACGGAGGTTGCAAGGCCTTGGCCTAATGGTCCGGTAGTAGTTTCAACGCCACTAGTCCAATGATATTCTGGGTGACCAGGGGTTTTGCTATCGAGTTGGCGGAAGTTTTTGATGGCATCCAGTGATACAGCGGGCTCATTAATGATGGAGTAGTTTTCTCCAACAGTTTTAACGCCTGCAAGGTGGATCATGGAGTAAATAAGCATTGAAGCATGACCAGCTGAAAGAACAAAGCGATCGCGATTGGGCCAGATGGGATTCGCGGGATCAAAGTTTAAGAATTTCTGCCAAATAGTGTAAGCTAATGGAGCTAATGAAACTGGAGTTCCGGGATGGCCTGAATTCGCCTTTTGCACAGCATCCATGGATAAAGTTCGAATGGAATTAATTGATCTTTGTGCTGGTGTTTTGTTTCGATCAGAATGAAGAATTTCAGTTGCCACTTTATTAGAGCTCCCATTAAAAAAAATCTTGCTACCACAGTCGATATGCGACTAAACCCAATATAACTACAGCCTAAACTAACGAACAAATATTTTATTACAAGTAAAAATCACGACGATTTAACAAGAAAAATGGATTAGGTGAAATGCGACAAATATGTCTGTAAATGGCTTTGTAAGTCACCTTTGCAAATTGTCTTTGTCTTGGGGTTTGATGGGTGCTATGCTCAGATTTGTTAATCAACGTGTTATTTTCCCCGTTTGGTTTTAAATGAAAGGAAATCCCTTGAACTCAAACTTAGACCGCAGGAGTTTTATTGGAAAATCAAGCGCTATTGTCGCTGCTGCAGCCTTTACCGGAACTGTAATTGCTCAAGATGATGCAGGTTTTGTTCTTCCTAAACTCCCCTATGCATATGATGCTCTTGAACCTTTTATCGATGCCAAGACCGTCGAAATTCATTACGACAAACACCATCGCACTTATGTATCAAATCTCAACAAACTGCTTGCAGGAAATAAAGATTTGATGAAGATGGACATTAATCAACTAGTTAGCAATATTTCCAAGGTGCCCGAAGCCATTAGGCAGGGTGTAACCAACAATGCCGGTGGCAATGCTAATCACATTTTGTATTGGGATGTCATGGGGCCGAAAGCAGGTGGAAACCCCACCGGTGCGATTGCCAAAGCTATCGATCAATCCTTCGAGAGCTTTGATAAGCTTAAAGAAAAAGTAAACCAAGCAGGTTTAACTCGCTTTGGTAGCGGTTGGTCATGGCTGGTTGTTGATGCAACCAAAAAACTTCAAGTTATCAGCACTGCAAATCAGGATAACCCTTTGATGACTGGGAATACCCCGATTCTTGGTATTGATGTTTGGGAACATGCTTATTATTTGAAATACCAGAACAAAAGGGCTGACTACTTAGCCGCTTGGTGGAATTTGGTTAATTGGAAAGCTGTTTCAGATCGCTTTGGCGCTGCGATTTCTAAGAGCTAAGCTGGTTTGAAAAACTATCAGTTTAAGGGGAGGTACTTAAGTGTACTTCCCTTTTTTTATCTTGAGTTTGCAGGCTGTCGCAATGCCCGCATCGATTCCCATTGCTCAGGCGACATCACCACTTCTCTCGCTGAACTACCGTTGTAAGTGCCAACGATCCCATCTTCAGCCATGAAATCAATAAGCCTTGCAGCTCTGCCGTACCCAACCCCCAATGATCGTTGAAGCAACGAAACACTACCCCTGCCTTCACGAATTACAACTTCAACAGCAGCTTCATACAAATCGTCACGCGATCTGAGCTTTTCAGCAAGATCCTTGGAGGCAGAATCATCATCTTTAGTTTCAAGTTGCATAAGCTCTGGAGCATAGCAAGGATCGCCCTCAAGATTTTCAACGATGTTGCTGATTTCTCGATCGCTTGCAAAAGTGCCCTGAGCTCGAACAAGAATGCTGGTGCCTGGGGGAAGAAATAACATATCGCCTTTGCCAAGAAGTTTGTCTGCGCCCATCTCATCAAGCACAACTCTAGAGTCGGATTTGTTTACAACCTTAAAACAAATTCTTGCGGGCATGTTGGATTTAATAAGGCCTGTGATAACATCGACCGTAGGCTTTTGTGTAGCAACAATTAAATGGATGCCCGCAGCTCTGGATTTTTGAGCAAGCCTGATGATATGGGTTTCGACTTCCTTTTTCATCGTCATCATCAGGTCGGCCATTTCGTCGATAAAGATAACAATGTAAGGCATTTTCGCTGGGATTTTGCTGCGATCCTCGCCCTCTGCGGGTTCAACTCTGCGCATGACTTCATCCCCGCCCAGTTCGTTGTAGCTTGCGATATTTCGAACTTTGGCGCGCCTTAGCAGTTCGTATCTTTCTTCCATTTTTTCAACAGCCCATGAAAGGATGGCTTCCGCCTTCTTCATATCGTGAACCACGGGATGCATCATGTGGGGGATTTTTGTGAAGTTGCTAAGTTCAACAACTTTCGGGTCGATCATGATCATCTTGATTTCATCGGGTGTACGAGTCATCAGCATGCTTAAGATGATGGTGTTCATACAAACAGATTTACCGGTGCCTGTGCTACCAGCGATGAGAAGGTGAGGCATGTCTGCAAGGTCGTAAACTAAGGGCCTGCCTTCAGAATCTTTACCTAAGAATAGAGGTATTTTTAAACTCTTAAGTCTTGGGCCGGTGGATTGCAAGACTTCTTTTAGTCGTACTTCGGCTCTAATTTCGTTGGGGATTTCTACGCCAACGGTGTTTTTCCCTGGTATGGGCGCCACGATTCTAACGCTGGGAACTTTTAAGTTTAAAGAAATATCATCATTCATTCTGGTGACTTTGTTAACACGCAACCCAGTTTCGAGTGCAAGTTCGAATTGGGTTATTACAGGCCCGGTATTAATGCCCACAACTTTGATGTTAAGCCCGAAATCTAGAAAAGTTTTTTCAAGCAGCACGGCTCTATCTCGTAAATCCTGCTCCTGTGTATTTACAGCAAGGGGCTTAGGATCTTCAAGCAAGCTCATCGGGGGAAGTTCGTATTTTTCTGAGGTGGTATTTAAGAGCAATGCTGCTGCAGCTTTGTTCTCTTGTTTGGCGTTGAATTTTTCGTGATGGAATATGGGGATACCATCATCCACCTTTTCCTGAGACTTGACTCGAGCTTTGGTAACTGGTTTTTCTATTACAAATTCTTTGCTTACATTCGTAATGGATTCGGTTTGATTTTCAGTTTTACTTGGGAGTAAATTCTTGAAAATCCCGAATATTGAACCTAAAAGTCGAGTAATAAAAACTAGCAACTTAAGGAGATTGGTTAAGCAAAATCTTAGACCTATACCCAAGGTATTCCAGACCGCAGGTAAAGCCAGAAATGATGCTGCTAATGCAACAACGATAGCAATGGGTAGAACTAGCCATTCAGGAATAATATTTCGAGATTCTAAAAATAGCAGTGCGCCTAGGCTGCCCCCGGATCCAGCGGGTGAAACCATAGGAAGAAAATCTTGATTAATGGTTGCAATAACAGAAGCAGCAGGAATTAAGGTCAGCCAACCTGCAAGGCGGAGTATCCAAGTTAAAGGATGATTTCTAAGTAGAAGTCCAAAAACTAAAGTAAACCAAGTGCCTAAAATAAAAAATGAAGAAAGGCCGAGGAACTTAAAGAAGGAGGATGAAATCCAAGTTCCCAAAGGGCCCAACGGATTTTTTGAAGTCGTGCCCGGAATTTCATATTGCGTAGGGAATGAAGGATCTTGCCCCAGCATTGCAATGCCCAGAGCAAAACCAAAAAACAACATTCCAGTAGCTACAGCATCCCAAAACCAATTTCTTGGTGAGTTTGGTTCAACTGGTTTTTTTGTTGCAAAGAACAAGTTTCGACCTTGAAGTTGGACAATGTAAAGGAAACAAAAATATAGAAAGAGTGGCTTTGTCGCTCCATCTCCATTAAAACTTTAGCTTAAAGAGGCAAAAAAATGATAAAGGTTGCACTATTTGAACCGGAAATTCCGCCCAATACGGGCAACATAGCACGATTATGCGGGGCAGTAGGGGTACCTTTGCACCTTATTGGGCGCTTGGGGTTCCGGATTGATGATAAATCCCTTCAGCGAGCAGGCCTCGATTATTGGGATGCTGTATCGATTCATACCCACAATACTCTTGAGGAGTATGAAAAAATAGTTCCCCCAGGCAGGCTATTTTGCTTTTCCAGCAGAGCCACAAAGCCCTTTACTCAAGTTCGTTTCCAACCGGGAGATGGGCTTCTCTTTGGGCCTGAATCGCAAGGTTTGCCAAATTGGATTCTCGATAAATATCCAACTAACCAGATTCTGATTCCTATGCCGGGTTCCAATTCGATTCGAAGTTTAAACTTGGCAACCTCGGTTGGGATTGCCGTTTATGAGTGTTTGCGCCAATTGCACGGCTGGTAAGAATTATTGCTTATTGGTTATGCCAATACTTGTTGCAGTAGGAGGAAATTCCAAGACGATAAAATTGTAGGACGAAATGGTTTACAATTTTACGGAGGTTGGAATGGAGTCCGTAATAACGCTGCCTAATCTTGATAATATTAAGCAGCATATACACGAAAAGCTATGCCTTAGGGAAAATCTTGACCCAAGTACATCACCATTAAAAATCAACAAAATAACTCGGTCGGGTAAGATGTGTGGATTATTCTTTGAAATCAAAGGCCCAAGAATGGTTCGATGCTATGCCCTTTGGGCGGGTGATGAAGAACGGATTCTATTTTACGATTCAGCGGGCCAAAGGTTTGCAGAAACCAAGGTTCATGAAGGGCCTGATTTACGAAGAATTGCTGCTTAATCTTTTAAAACGAAATCAATTATATGCCTTATCAACCCATTCTTGGCACTCTTGCTTATGTTTTATCGAAAGATAAAAACAAGGTTTTGATGATTCACCGTAATAAAAATCCGGAGGATCATCACTACGGGAAATATAATGGAATCGGGGGTAAACTTGAACCCTTCGAAGATGTTTTAACAGGATGTAAGCGCGAAATTTGGGAAGAAGCAGGAATCGAATGCCACGATATTTCCCTTCGTGGCACAATAAGCTGGCCAGGTTTTGGCAAAAAAGGCGAACCTTGGTTCGGTTTCATCTTTATTGTCAATGATTGGTCGGGCGAACTAATGACCGATAATCCCGAGGGGACCCTCGAGTGGGTTCCAATTGGCGATGTTTTGAACAAGAATTTGTGGGAAGGTGATAAATATTTCATCCCTTTTGTTTTTGATTCGAAGAAGAAGCTATTTCATGGCGTGATGCCTTATCATGAGGGCAAACCTACTTCTTGGGATTATCAGTTTGGTAGTTGAATCCATCTCTTTTTCTTAAATATAACCCTGTTATTTCTTTCTATAAGTTGTCTGCTAACCTTAAAACAGTTAGAATTAACATTTGTAGAACAAAATTAACTTTAGGGGTTATTGGCAATGAGCGAAAATTCTGGTAGCGATCGATGGAAAACTCTTGCGGATGAACTTGGACTTCCCCCTGAAAACCCGGTTTCAGATGTTGGTGCTAAAATCTCTGTGAATCCGCATAACGTTGAGGCGGCACAAGACAGCTCCTTCGATGAAGATTTGTTGACCTTTAGCAAACCAAAACCTGTTCAGCGCCAATTAGAACCATCTAAAGCGCCTCCTGTAAAAACATTTCCTGTACCGAAAGTAGAACCCCGCCATCAACCTAAAGAAACTTTTGTTGAAGTTGAAGAGATTCTTGAAGTTACTTTTGGATCGCATCGGGTTCAAGAACAAGCGCAATCAAATAAAGCGCAGTTGGATAGCCCGATTGTGGACGCAGAGATTGTAGATTCGAATGAAACTTCAAGGAGGGAAGAATCTGAAACTCAAGGAGAGGAATCAACGGGTTCTGATCGAGGTCGAGGCGGTAGGGGTGGCGATCAGGATAGAGGAAACCGTGGTCGAGGCCGGGGTGGTCGAGGTCGGGGTCGTGATGATAATCGCAATTCCAATCAGAATAGAAATAATCCAAGCCCGAGTCGTGATAATGAAGGCGAAACAGCCCCTGCAAAAATGCAACCTGCTCCTGTACGAAATGAAAGGGCAGCTCCGGTAACTTTTGGCCAAGGTCCTGATTCTCGAACCGTAATTTCTGATGATGAAGTATTATCCGGGCCAGAATCTTATGGCTCGCATCATCCAGAACAAGACGGTGAAATAGACGAGATTGACCTCAGTACTTGGAGTGTTCCTTCATGGGAAGATTTAATTGCATCACTTTATAAACCCTAAGGTGGCATCTGGGAGTTAATAAAGTATGTCTGATGCAGTGATTGATATCGTTGGTCCAGATTCTCTTCCTGTGATAGTGAAGTTGTACAACCAAATATTTCGTCCGATGCGAGAAATTAGCGGGTTTCGCAGAAGGTATCAAGGTCGTCATAATGTTCTGCAAATGATAGCCCGAGTTGATGATGAGCCTGTGGGTTTTTTTGTAGGCTTTGAACTAAAACCTTCAATATTCTTTACTTGGTTTTATGGGGTGGTTCCGGAATATCGACGCATGGGGATTGCTTCTCAACTAATGGAAGCGGTTCATGATTGGGTGCGCGAGCAGAAGTATGATTCAGTTCGATTTGAATGCCATAATCAACACCGCCCGATTTTGCACCTTGGAATAGCCAAGGAGTATGACATCGTGGGCATTCGTTGGGATCCCGATCGTGGAACTAATCTATTGCTATTTCAAAAAGATTTTTTTCATCATTAAGCTGCGTTTATTTAACTCAGTTGGCAGCATTAATGTTCAGAAAATTCTGGAGAAGCTTTGGGCCTTCAATTGAAAGAAAGCTTTCCGGGTGAAATTGCACTCCATGAAGTTCCCAAGATTTGTGGCGTACACCCATGATTTCACCTTCAGCAGTCCAGGCAGAAACTTCGAAATCTGGATTGGTGAACGTCTCTTTTTTAATAACAAGGCTGTGGTATCTGGTTGCATCGAACGGGTTCGACAGGCCTTTAAAAACCCCTTTATTATCATGATGAATTGGCGAGATTTTGCCATGCATGATCCTGCTATTTCTGATCACTTCACCGCCAAAGACATGGCCAATGCATTGGTGGCCTAGGCAAACGCCAAGAATCGGAAGTTGGCTGGCAAAAGTTTTTAAAACTTCGTTGGAGATACCAGCTTCTTTGGGTGTGCAAGGGCCGGGGGAGATGATTATTTTTGCAGGGGCTAGCTTTTTTATCGATTCAATATCAATTTGATCATTGCGGAATACCCTTATATCCAAAGACGCATCGATTTCTCCAAGCCTTTGCACCAGGTTGTAAGTAAAGGAATCATAGTTGTCGATTACAAGAATCATACTTGCTCCCTAGCAGGGTCGGAAATCAGGAGGGCCTGTTTTCTGGTGGTGGCTCGAAATTTAAGCGCTTGATGAAGCCCGCTGCTTCTTCCGCAGCCTTGAGTCTGTCCATGCCGGCATCGGCTATTTCAATCGACAACGGGCCATCATATTGAATTATATTTAAAGTACGGAAAATACTTTCCCAATCGATATGCCCATGGCCTGGGCAGCGAAATTCCCAGCCTCGCCTAGGGTCGCCAATAGGCAGGCAACCATTTAAAAGCCCATTTCTACCGCTTAGGCGAACTGCAATATCTTTCAGGTGGACATTGAAGATGCGATCTGGGAAGCGGAGTAAAAATTCGCAAGGATCAATTCCCATCCAGTAAAGTTGTGCAGGGTCGAAAGTGAATCCAAACTCTTCTCGGTTGTCGAGTGAAGAAAGGGCCCTTTCTGCACTAGGAAGATCAAAGGCCATTTGGCCTGCATGAACTTCATAGGCGTATTTTACCCCAGCGCCTTGAAAGTTATCAAGTATGGGGTGGAGTTTTTCAGCGAAGAGTTGAAAGGCTTCTTCGATTTCGGCCTGATTGGGTTGGGGGTAGCCGGTGATGCGATTCCAAATAGGAGATCCGCTAAATCCGGAAATGATGGGGATACCCATTTTTTGGGCGGCAATTGCGGCAAGGCTTAGTGCCTCGCTGGTTCTTTCCCGAATACCATCGGGGTCACCATCGGCCCAGATTTCTTCAGGTAAAATGCGTTGAAGTACTGAGTCGGCAGGGTCGCAAAGTGCCTGGCTGATGCGATGCATGCTTAAAACAGGGATCGACATTTCAAAACGAGAGAGAAGGTCGAGGTTTTCTTGTAGTTTTGAATCATCGGATTGGGACTGCCAAACATCAAAATGTTTGCCCCAAGAGCATAGTTCAAACCCTTGGTAGCCCCACTCTGCAGCCAAGCCTGCAAGTTCATCCAATGCAACATCGGACCAAGACCCACTATGTAAAATGATCGGCCTAGTCATGGTGTTTTGGTATCCTTACCTATAAATGTTTAACCCAGCAATAAAGCTGGGTAGCCAAGGGTGACAACTAAATTTTGTCATCGGAGTTATCGGTTTTTTGTGGTGGTGCTTCCACTACGGGCAAAGATCTTGATTTTGCTGCTGTTGCTTCGGGTGCTGCAGTTGGGGCGGTGGAAACTGGTTTTTGTAGAACCGAAGTAAACTGCTCATCTTCCTCATCATCAATATGAAGTTCATTGATTTCGTTGTTATCAAGATCTTTTCTAAGGAGTAAAAATATGAAGGTTGCGGAGCACCAGAAATAGCTGTATCCAAAACCTACTACTAGGAGGAAAAATCCGCCCAACCAGACTGCAACAAGGCCTGCGCCTATGATATTCCACCAGACGAGAGATTCTTTCTTACTGCGAGTTTCGGAATCAAAACCGAGATACTTGCGGTAGGCGGTTTGATCAACTTTGCCATCGACCACAATATTTTCGCCATCGACCTTGGCACCCTGTAGAAGCAATTCGCGCCATCCAAACGAGGTAGGGGCGTAAATAAACAGGTATTCAGGGGAACGATTTACAGACTGAATAAAAGGCGTGCTAGCGACAGACCACTTGGCAAGGTAAACGCCAAAGGATGCCATGAACCCAATGAAAAATACAACAATGATGCCATAACTTACTGCAAGCAGATTGTAGGCAATATAGTTCCAAGCTCGGGTGTAAAGATACTGGATTCCTCTGCTAAAACTTTCCCAGCTATCAAGCCCTTCGGAGCTAACGGTTACGATCATAAGTGGCCAGCCTAAAAGGCCAACCAGAACGAGCGCCATGATAAGGCCAAGACCCATGAAAACGCCCCAGAACAGGCCGCTAATAAAGATATCGCCAAGAACTGGAATCATTCCTAAGAGCGAGAAAACCATAATGACGAGAAAAAGAAAGATAGCAATCATAGGGCAAAAAAGTGGGGCAGAGATGAAGTTCGCCATATTTTCTCGGGCGTAATTTAATGCACCTAAAGCCCCAATGTTTTCATTGCGAGCAATTTGAACAACAACAATTCTTGAAATTGCGCCACCAAAGAACGACCAAACAGCAATTACCCAAGTTAGTGAAAACAGGAAGTAAAGCCTTTGGAAGAAAGTCGCTTCAGGATGGATCAACAAAAGTGCGGGACGAATTACTTTAACTAATGGTTCAATCAATACAGGAACTTCTTGGATGATTACCCAGTCCCAAAATCTCCCTACACTCCAAGGAATGCCACTTTGGCCCGTTGCAAGAAGGTAAGGATTTGGCCCGCGTTCTTCAAACCAAGGCCAGGTTGTCAAAAGTCCTCTAGGCTTACTTGTGCCGATTAGAGAATTGACATATTCCATGCGATCTCTGGTTATTTTACCTTGGTTAACAAGGAAAGAGGTTTTTAGGCCAGCTCCCAATTCATTTTGACCAAGATTTACTTCTTTTAAAGTCGTAAGTTCTTCTTCGGTTTCTACAAGATCTTCCAGCTCAAAGGATTGATTCAAGCCACCTACACCTGCTGCTTGGTGCATCAGATTCCAAGTTTCTCGGTCTTTTTTGAATGTTGACCAAGGATTAGCTGATTTAGCATAAAGAGTTGCCGACCACTGCGGGGGCTTTGCATCATAACCAAGGGTGAAAATGAACGAAAGCACCCACCAACCGGTTGCCGTGGTAAGAATACCCAATGCTGCTAGCAGTAGTTTTGATGTATCAAATGCTAGAGAAAAAGAGCGAAAGATTACCAGCCACGGTAGGATCTGGGTTATATCTTGAGCAGGTTGTGGCTCTTGTTTCATTGGAACTCCTTTATTTATTGCTGCAATTTGATTCTCTGACGGTTGCTAGTTTAAAGCTTTTCACCATCAGGAGCAATTATAAAGGTAGTTTTCAGAATGGCAAACAATAAGGCCGGCAGGT
>CAJCCR010000252.1 GCA_903960945.1 uncultured Planctomycetaceae bacterium | reverse complement strand
TGTTTTCACTTAAAAACACTTACTTGGCTCTTTTTTACGATGTAGGCAATACTTATGTGAATAGCCAAGCACTTGGCTCGACGGCTCAAGGCGTTGGTGTGGGCCTTCGGTGCGATGTTTCATTCATGAGTTTTGTAGAAAAAATGTTGCTTCGTTTTGATGCTGCACAAGCCATTAATCAGGGAACTGGAACCCAATTCTGGTTTGGCGTAAACCAACCATTTTAGCAAAACATTAGCTATTGCCCCCATCCTGCAACTCTCTTCTCTATCTTACTATTTCGAAAAAAATTTAATTTTAATTAAAGATCACCTGACCTTGATTCTTAAAAAAGGTATCGGTATCGTCCCGCACACTAGTTAATATTTTTGCGCAGTGATTGGGTCGTGAAGGCCAATCCGGGCAAGAATCAAACTGATTGACCTGAAATTTGAATTAGGAACCGACTTATGAACAATAATGAATCAAACAGCATCAAGAACCATGGTATTTCTAATTCAAAAGCTTCGTCTTTCCCAACAAGTAATCTAGGTAAAATCATGATCGAAACTTACACCGAGAAAACCCCTTCTAATACATCATGGTTTACACGATTAGGCTTTGCATCATCGCTAAGCTTGGCACTAATAGGTATCCCGACAATTGCTGAAGCTGCAGTAGGCACCAGCATCCTTCCTGCGATTACTTGGTTTACTCCTGGAATTCCTAACAAAGCAAGTATCGCATTAAACCAAGCAATCGAAACATACCGCAGGGGCGACTACGAAGAAGCAGATAAATCCTTTAAAGAAGTTGAATCCCGCCAGAAAGATTTACTTCCTGCAGAAGCGGATGATTTCAAGAAACTGTATGAAGCAAATAAAAAGGCACTAAAAGCCCGCAAGGAATCAACTTCCACCCTAGAGATTGCAGAAGATCTGGTGGGAAAGAAACAATTTTCTGCTGCAACTGATTTGACCAAAAAGATTGCTTTTGATGAACAATACCTTCGTGAATCAGATAAACTTCGATTCAAAAACCTACAAGAAATCATCAAGAACAAGAATGCAGTAGGAATAAACGAAATTCAAATTGACACAAAAGAGCTTAAACTTTCTGAAACAGAAACAAAAACAATACCATCAATCAAGGTTGCAGAAACCAATTCATCAATAATTACTGCAGATCAGGTTCGGGCTGTTATAGCACAGGGCGACCTTGAAAAAGCAGAAGGAATGATAGCTGAAGTAGCGTCAAGCGGGGTACCCGAAACAGACACCCAAGTTAAATTAAAAGCGGAACTTCAAAAAATAAAACAAGATCCCAAAGCGTTGCTCGGACTAGCTCGTAAAAAATTCACGAACAAAGAGTTTGACCGCGCAGAATCTCTTGCAAAAGCTGCAGAAAAATCCGCTTATACTTGGACATTTGCACTATCAAGCGACTCGCCTTCAAAGCTTTTAAAAGAAATTCAAGGAGCCAAGCTTAAAGCCGATTCAAACTTGCTGGATACAAAAAATTTAGCCAAAGAAAACTCCGTAAAACCAGAACCAACCATTGCTCCCAAGGCCTTGCCTGTATTGACAGCAGAAGATTCCAATGCCACTTCACAACCAGTAAAAACAGAAGTAAGCACAGGAAGTACCGAAGCTGCAAGAAACCTGATGCGCGATGCGAGAAAAGCTTTAACTGAAGGAAACGCAGAAAAAGCAAAGAAGCTGAACGACCAAGCCAAAGCGATGAAGCCAAGTTTAAATTGGTGGGAAGATAATCCAGAAAGAGTTCAAAGTGATATCCTTCGTTCTGAAGGAAAATCAATGACCGAACAAGCAGGTAAAGATGCACCTAAAGAAACTGAAGATCCAAGGCAACTATTGCGCAGGGGCCGTAAGATGTTGGCGGAAAACAAGACCGATGAAGCAACACGATTGATGCTTCGTGCCAAAGCTGCTCCTGGTGCCAAGTGGGGTCTATTCGAAGATTCACCTGATAAACTTCGCGCAGAAATTGAAAAATTACAAGCAAAGAAAGACAAGGAAGAATCTGTCAAAGTATTATCAGAAGCAAGAAAGCTATTTGAACAAGAAGATTTTGAAGCTGCAACCAAAGCAGCATACAGGGCTCAACAATTACACGGCCCCTATAATGTTTGGGAAACCTCAGATCGTCCACAACGATTGATCGCTGAAATCGAAACATCCAAACTCAAAGCAAAGAAGAATGGCGTTACTGCAAAGAAGAATACGCCTAAAGAAGAAACAAACGCTAATGATCCAGCAATGATAGCCAAAGCTCAAGCATGCATGAAAGAAGCAAGAATTGCACTTGAATCTGGTAACCCAGAAAAAGCCGCAGGTCTGGCCTTCATGGTCAAAGGCATGAAAGTAAAACCTGAAAGCCTGGGTGGTGACACACCTGATTCGCTATTGAAAGACATTGAAAAAAATCGTGTTAAAACAGTAGCGGATAAAAACATACCTGCTGAAACAAAAAAAACAGCTCCTGAAATCACAACAGCTCCAGTGATTACTCCTGCAGTAGTTACTGCCCCGGTGGTTATTCCTTCACTTCCAACCCCAGAAAATGACAAGGCAAAAACCGTGGCTTTGTTGATGGAAGCTCGTCAACTACAATTAGCTGGCAACTTGGTAGCCGCCCGCATCAAAGGAATTGAAGCCCAGAAGCAAGGAATAATTTTTCAACCTAATGAAGACAGCCCTGAACAACTTTTATTGCAATTAGGTTCAAGTGCAAGAAACCAGATTGATGATCTTGTCACCCAAGCAACCCGCAGCATGAACAGCAGTGAAAGTAACGATAAAAAAGAGGAAATTGCAAACCAAGCCCTTGATAACGCAATTAGTCTTTCAAAATCTTTTGGTCAGGATACTGCAAGCATTGAAGCAAAAAAATTGCAATTAGGTTTGGTTAAAGCCAGGGTTCCAGGCAGTGCAACGATTGCAAGCGAATCGATGGCAGAATCAAACCAAGGCAAGATGATGCTTGAAAAATCTCGCTTAGAGCTTCGCAGTGGTCAATTGGTAGCAGCAAGAAAACTTGCAGTAGAAGCATACCAAGGAACTTATGGAGTCAAGGAAGAAGCCGCATCTGTGCTTCGCAGCATTGATATTGAAGATGTGAATCAAAAAATGCTCGAAACTAGGCGCACCTTTGATGCTGCTTTGTCTGCATACAATCGAAAAGATTTCGAACAATCAAAGACAATGATTTCAACATTGACGGAAAAAAACCTTGATAAGGAACGCCAGCAGAAGTTGAAAGAAATTTTGATGACTGCAGAAATGCAACCTAAGGAAAAGAGTGCTATTTCCTTGGTTAAGGGCTCATCTGAAATTCGCACAAAACCATCTACTCCAGACAACAACTCAAACACCCCAGTAAAGCAAAAAGAAGATGGGGAAATTGATCTTCTTGAAGCAACCAATCAGCTTCGTGAAGTTAAGTTTGGCCAAATGAGACAACAAAGTTTGGATCTACAGCGCGAAGCTATGGAAAAATTCCAAGCTGGTCAAACCGATGTCGGTATTGAAATGCTTACCGAATACTTAAATGAACTCAACAGCAACGATCTTGAACCAGGCAAAATGGCATTTTTACGAAGGCCAGTCGAATCAAGACTCCAGCACTTCAAGCTTATGAAAGCTCAAAAAGAAATGCTTGCCAAGGATGGTGGGCAAAAAGAAAAGATCAATGCAATTGGGCAGAAACAACTTGCTGATGATAACAAGCAGAAAAAAGTTGCAGACCTGATGAAGCAATTCAATCAGAACTTCAAAGAAGGCAAATACCTTGAAGCTGAAAGCTATGCTATGAGGGCACATGAATTAGATCCAGATAATGCCATGGCTGCTGCAGGCATGAGCATGGCCAAGACTCAGAGAAGCATCAATGTTGCAAAGAAGCTTAAATCCGACAAAGAAACATTCTTCCTGGATGGGCTTAACGCCACTGACAAAGTGGGCCCAGCCTTGGAAATGGATAAGCCACTTGATACTAATCCAGAAATGGCTGATCGCCGTAACAAACGAAAAAACCTTACTTCCATCACCAGCACCACAAGGAAGAGTGACAAAGAAAAGGAAATCGACAGCAAACTTAGCATGCCAGTTAATCTCAATTTCAACAACATTCTCCTGAAGGATGCAATTGAAGATCTTCGAAGCTTTTACGGCATCAACATTGTGCCTGATATGCCTGCTTTGGAACAAGAAGGTATTAGCCTCGACAGGCCTGTTAGCCTAAAACTAGAGCAAGTATCACTTAAGAGTGCTTTGAATCTGCTGCTACATAGCGTCCATCTGACCTATGTAATTAAAGATGAAGTTCTTCAGATAACTACAGAATCCCACGCGCGGGGTAAGCTTCAGACTGTAACCTATCAAGTTGCAGACTTGGTGATCCCAGTTGAGAACTATGTCAATCCATTGCTTACAAACTCTCTTTCGCCGATCCTTGGGATCTCTGCTAATCAACAACCTTCCAACAGCAGTGCTACCACACCATTGATGAGCCCAAATAGCATGACTGGTGGCACACCAACTGGAACACCTTCTGGAACATCTACCAATGGTAATGTTTCAACGACTAAGAAAAGCAACCAGACTATGGAGGAAATGCTGATTAAGTTATTAACCAGTACAATTTCTCCCCAAGCATGGAACAACATGGGTGGCCCTGGAACGATTGAATATTTCCCATTGACCATGTCATTGGTTATCAATCAATCGCCCGATATTCAGGAACAAGTTGCAGATCTTCTTACCGCACTTCGAAGGTTGCAAGACCAGGAAGTTGCAGTTGAAATACGCTTCATCAGTATCGCTGAAGATTTTTACGAACGCATTGGTGTAGATTTTAATCTTAACATCAAGACAGACAAAAACACTCAACGATTTGAACCCCAGATTCAATCCGGGCAGTATAAACCTGCAGGCTATATTAATGATCCAAACTTTGATCGTATGATTGCAGGCATCACGCCCTCTGGTAATTTTACCGGCGACCTTGATATCCCAATCAAACAATCATCTTATCCGCTTGCAATGCCCTCTTTTGGTGGCTACTCAGGCTTGCCTGGTGCTGGCGGCCTTGCAATGGGTTTAGCGTTTCTTAGTGATATCCAAGTCTTCCTTTTCATGGAAGCAGTTCAAGGTGATCGAAGAACCAATGTTATGCAGGCGCCAAAGTTAACTATGTTCAACGGTCAAAACGCCAACATTATCGTTGCTGAAAACCAGTTCTTTGTGACAGGTGTGAATGTGTCGACTCTTATCAACGGTAATATCACCTTTGCCCCACAAGTTCAGGCTTTCCCTTTTGGTGTTTACATGAATGTACAGCCACTTATTTCTGCAGATCGCAGAACGGTAAGGCTTAACATTCCTGTTACCTTGACAAACTTGGTACCTGGACCAGTATCGCTGTTCCCTGTTGTGGTCCCGATTTTCCCAAGTAGCAGCGCGCTCTCTACCAACCCTGGTGATCCAATCACCTTCACCCAATACATCCAACAACCTGTTATCAATACGATTGCAGTACAAACAACCGTGTCGGTTCCAGATGGTGGTACGGTGCTAATGGGTGGTATTAAGCGCTTGTCAGAATCTAGAAATGAATATGGCCCGCCAGTTTTAAGTAAGATCCCTTACCTGAATAGGCTTTTCCGAAATAACTCTTACGGAAGAGAAGCTGAAAGCTTGCTGATCATGGTAACTCCTAGAATTATCATTCAAGAAGAAGAAGAGTTCTACCAGACTGGCTACAAGGCTCCACCAAATGTGAATCCTTAATCCTAGAAATCAAACTAAAAGGCGGGGTGCTTAATAGCACTCCGCCTTTTTCATTTAAAACGAACTGATCAAATCAAAGTTCAATCAATTGTTTTCACAACAATTAATGCCTTGTTATTGTTCCGGTATAGTACAACAAAGAGGCACACTATCATTAAAATAAAAGCCCAAACATAACATCCATAAACTTGGGCTTCCTTGGCGAAATCATCTTCGAGAAGTCCTGTGCTAGTAAGGGTCATCAACAAAGTTGCAACAACAATCGTAAAAACAGGAAGAAAATAGCTGGTTTTAGCTTTCAGGCATGTTGCAAGAAAATAGCATAAAACAGCAAAAGGTAAAATCAAAGTGACACAATGATGCTTCCATGTTCGTTCACTAAACAAAAGCATTCCAAGTACAATGATTGCAAATTCTGCAGCCAAGGCCCAACCTCCACGGTTTTTCTCAGGCGTTCTGCAACAAAGAATCACACCTAAAGCAAAAAGCCCAAGAGATGCCTTGAGAACTAATCGAATAATCGGAACAGGAATATCGAGCACATTATGATATTCCAATGGGGTATAAACCCCTTCCACATAATCAGAAAATGAAGGGCTATGAGTAAAAATTCTATACATAAGGCCAGGCAAAGACTGGTTATTGTGTTCGCTCCAAACTTTCCCTTCAACAACAAAAGGATAGACCATCTCGGTATACCAAGAATAAAGCTGCTTCTGGTTTTCTTCAAAACCCAGAACCAAACTTGGAAATACTCCAGGCCAAAGGAACAACATGAGTCCTAAAGTAATTCCCAAAAGCATTTTCCATGATCGCTTCCAAAAGAAATAGGGAATGAAAAGCGCAGGTGTCACTTTGCAAGCTATCGCCAATCCGATGCATATACCCCCGGCTACATCCCAGCGAAGAGTGTAAAGATGCAAACCAGCAATCACCGCGAACAGAATAAAGATATTCACATTTCCATGCTGTAAATCGCCGGTGATCGGTCGCAATGCCAGCAATACTGTCAACGCCTGCGCCCATAAGGGAAAGGCCATTCCATTCTTCTCTATAAAATTAAATATCCAATGAAAACAAAAGATGAGCATTGCTACCTTCATGTAATACCAAAGCAATGCCATTACCATTGGTGGCATCTTAGCTAAGGGATAAAGCAGAATTGCCATGATTGGGGGATTTGGATACTGATACTTTTGGGAAAGATCTTCCCCGGTATCTAGGCCAAGGATCTGAGGTTGCCAGCGCTGGATCGCTGATCTCTTTTCTGACACTTTCATGGCATATTTGATGCTTTGGCCTACAAAAAACAGGGTAAGAAATACTAAAAACCAAGCCTTGGCACTTAAACCAAGCCATAACTTGGGTTCTAATACTGGCGGAATTTCCTTTGCTTCCATGCCCAAATGACTCTCCTTGTTAACGATAAAACTGGTAAGATAGGTTAAGGTAACGTCAAAGAAGAGGTTTGGGCAATATCAACCCTTGGAAATAATTTCACCAAGCTTCACATGAGCAAGACTCTCGAAACGATTTTTGCTACATTTACCAAACTTGAACCTCCGAATTTTAAACCCCGATTGTAGGATAAACCATGTTTTCTAGTTTAATTTTGATTTTTTCCCTCTCGCATCTTACGGTCCATCAAGAATCTAAGGCGCCTTATTCGCCCACCATTTCGAAAGAATCTGATGAGGCGCAAAAAGCCTTGGGTGGATTTAAAGTCCCGAAAGGTTTCAATCTTGGACTATTTGCTGCAGAACCTCATCTGGCTAATCCTGTTGCATTTACCATTGATCATAAAAATCGATTTTTCGTTGTTGAAACTTTTCGATTACATACCGGAGCATTGGACATTCGTAGCTATATGAAATGGCTGGATGATGACCTTGGATTAAAATCTGTCGAAGATCGTACTAAACTCCTCCAGAAGATTGCTGCTGAAAAACCACATGACTTTGAAAAAGATCACGATCGCATCAAAATCGTCATCGACCGCGATGGCGATGGTAAAGCTGACTTTTCAGAAATTTACGCAGATGGTTTCAATAGTATCCCCGCGGGAATTGCTGCAGGCATTCTGGTTAGTGGCAATAAAACATGGTTCACCTGCATCCCGGACCTTTGGTTACTTCAAGATACACAAAACAAAGGCAAAGCCGACTCGCGAACCTCTTTGCACAACGGCTTCGGCGTTCATATTGCTTTCATTGGCCACGATTTGCATGGCTTAACCATGGGTATGGACGGAAAAATTTACTTCAGCATTGGCGATAGAGGCACCAATATCACCAATCCTAAAAACAAAATAAACCTGCCCAACATGGGTGCTGTTTTTCGTTGTGATCAAGATGGATCAAACCTCGAAGTGTTTTACAAAGGCCTTAGAAATCCTCAGGAACTTGCCTTTGACGCTTATGGCAACTTATTCACGGTCGACAATAATTCAGATGGGGGCGATCAGGCTCGAGCTACTTATTTAGTTGAAGGCGGAGACAGCGGCTGGAGATTTGGTTACCAATTCATTGAAAAGCCAAATGCCCGAGGCCCATGGAACGCTGAAGGCCTTTGGAAGCCTCGCTTTCAAGGCCAACCCAACTACATCATTCCTCCAATGATCAACATGAGCTCGGGCCCCTCAGGCTTAGTTTACTACCCTGGCACTGGGTTCTCAAAAGAATACGACAACCACTTTTTCCTTTGCGACTTCAGAGGCGCTCCTGCCAACAGTGGCATCTGGTCCTTTTCCTTTAAAAAGGACGGTGCGGGATTTTCCATGCAAAATCCTAAACAATTCCTATGGTCGATCCTAGCAACTGATGTTGATTTTGGCCCGGATGGCAGCATGTATGTATCAGACTGGGTCAATGGCTGGAACAAACCAGGCAAAGGCAGAATCTACAAACTTTCAGATGAAAAAGAATCTTCAAGCACTATTACGAAAGAAGTCAAAACATTACTGAGTGAAGGTTTTGAAAATCGTTCTGATAACGAACTGGTAAAGCTACTTGAACATGTAGACCTTCGAGTTCGTAGGGAATCACAATTTGCACTTGCGGCAAAAGGCTCAAGCTCCATAACTAAATTTGCTTCGGTCGCCAAGGGCGAAAGCTCACTATTTTCCAGAATGCATGCCATCTGGGGCCTTGGCCAAATTGGTAGGAAAGACGGAGCTTCTGTGATCCCAGTGCTATTGCCTTTGCTTGAAGATAAAGACCCTGAAATTCGAGCTCAATCTGCAAAAGTGCTAGGAGAGCTTCGTGCAAAAGAAGCCCGCAAACCTCTGCTTGTAATGCTCAATGATTCGGAACCCCGAGTACAATTTTTTGCATCCCAAGCGTTGGTAAAACTGCCTTCAATTGAAAATCTACCAGGGCTAATTGATCTGCTTGATAAAAACCAGAACAAAGATGTTTATATTCGCCATGGTTGCGTAGTTGCACTCGCAGCGATCAACGACGCCAAGGCATTAGCAGGATATTCAAAAAACAGTTCTCTTGGAATTCGGATGGGGGCAACTCTTGCATTAAGGCAGCTTGAAAGTGAAGAAATAAGTAAC
>CAJCCR010000251.1 GCA_903960945.1 uncultured Planctomycetaceae bacterium | reverse complement strand
GGAAATGCCGGAGAGAAAGGCACCGCAGGTGTAATTCTTTGTTCAAGGCTAATGAGTTCGAGTCGGTGTATGCTTAAAGCTCTTCGTGCTTTTCTATTTTGCGAGTTGCAAAAGAGACTACGGAAAGTATTAAGCATTAGAAAAGTTCCCAATAGCATACAAAAAAAGGAGCGATCCACCGAGTGCAACAAGTCTAAATTTAATTGGCAGTAATCGGAGGTGAGGCGATTAGTACAAAATGAATTTAAAGTTGAATGAGATTAATTATACCATAAGTGAAGCTATTTACAAATTATGTAGGCCAATATTTACCCTAAATCCCCCAGCCTGACAGATGTAGGGGTTGCATCAATATTTAGGGGTAAAATTGCAAGAAAGCAGAAGGGAAAGAAGGCCAAGTAGAAGCAGAAGCATTTGCCACGGAAGACAGAAGATGCAGAAGCATTTGCCACGGATTAACACGGAAATACACGGAAAAGAAACACATCGTTCAGGGCCGGAAGTAATAATCATCCCTTAGGTGCAAAATCTAAAGTTGCAAATGGAGTAGTTGCAGTGGGGCTTCCCCATCGCAACTACTCTGTCTTTAGACAAGCTCATATCAATTAATGAGAAGTAAAGAAAAAATAAGAATGGACCCCCGCATACGCGAGGGTGACGAAGCCGGCGGTGGTGGAGGATAGAAACCCGGGCTAGCGAAGCGAAGGGCCCTTTTCCCGGAGGGAAGAGGGTTGGGAGTAGGGGGAAGAAAAAGAAAGTAAAAGAAAAAGAAAGCGCCACACCCATCGCAGTGGGTGGGCTTAAAGGCAATGATAAGAGGGTTGGGAGTAGGGGGAAGAAAAAGAAAGTAAAAGGAAGAATATGAAAAAGGCGTGTGGCAAGCACCAGCGGATTTACATCCGCCGTTCGATAAGAACCGATGGGCTTCTTGCCATTTAAATAAGAACACTACAAAGGCTTTTAATAGTGCAGCTTTTTACTTTGAGCCAATGCAGTAGAGGGTTGAATCCGAGCGCAGGAAAATCTTCCCGCCTGAAACTGCGGGCGTGCACTGGATTGTATCTTTAATTTCGTTGGTTGCTATCAACTCGATCTTTTCGCCTAGGCTGACAACAAAAGCAGAGCCTTCTTCGTTGATTAGATAAAGATGATTGCCTGCAATGATGGGTGAACCCGAGAATGGGCCCTTCATGCGAACCTGAGCAACTTCCTTACCATCCTTAGCATCAAATACATTCAGGCCGATGCTTGATAAGCCATAGACTTTGCCTTTGTGAACTAGTGGGGAGGCGTAGCCACCTACCAACTTGTTGGACTTCCATTGTGGAACAGGAACCTTGTTGCCAGAGGATGGGGAGAGGACAAGAGTTTCTTTTCCGGGTGCAAGAAGAAGGCCTTCGCCCAAGGTGGGGGAGGGAATGGTGGAGGGGCCGGAGCTTGCGAGGGACCAGTTTTCTTTGCCCGTAAGTGCATCGACGCTAAGAACGGAGCCATCGGTTTGCAGAATGACTTCTGCGGTGCCGTTGGCGTTGGGCATAATAAGCGGGGTGCTCCAGTTGATGTTTCTGGGTCGGTTGAACTTCCATAGATTTTTGCCCGTGTTGGCATCAATGCCTAGTACGAAGGAATCACCAGCGTTATCCATGGGGATGATGAGGACATCTTTCCAAAGAACGGGGGAGGAAGCCATGCCTACCATGTTGGTGATATCTGGGTAGTCAAGTGCGAGTGAACGATACCAGAGGAGGTTTCCATCGCGGTCAAGTGCAGCAACATCGGCGCAGGCAAAGAGAGCAAAGATGCGCTGGCCATCGGTTGCTGGTGTGGGGGCAGCCATGTTGGTTTTGGGATGGCAGTTGGTGCTGCCTGTAGCGTTGAATTGTCGTTCCCAAAGCTTGGAACCTTTATTGGGATCGAAAGCCATCATATGAAGGCGGGATTCTTTGTAGTTGGAACTGGAGGTAAGAAAAAGTCTGCCACCTGCGATAACAGGGCTGGATAACCCGCGCCCTTGGAGTGGGGTTTTCCAGAGGAGGCCTTCGGCTGCGGACCATTTTAAAGGGAGGTTTTGTTCTTCGGAGACGGCAGAGCCACCTGGGCCACGGAACTGGGGCCAATCAGCAGCATGAAGAATACTGGTGAGGATCAAAGCGCCTAGAAAAAATCGGACGATAGTTAAATTGAGGGTGTACATTACTTAGCGCTCCCTTCTTGTTTGGCGATGGTGTAAGGAATCTTGACGCCTGCGAAATCGGTAAGTCTTAGTTGGAACTCCCATTTTTGGGCCCAACTCTCGGTCTGATTATTTTGGCAGATCTTAAGAAGAATATCGTTCACACCTTTTTTAAGATGGATGGGCGCAGAGTGTTGATCCATGGTCATGCCATGGTGATACTCATCGCGTGCAAAGATCTGTTTACCATCATGAAAAATCTTGAGTGATGTGATGCAGCCTGCCCGAACATAAACGGTGCCTTCAGCGGGGCTGTTAATGCGGGTGAAGGCATAGGCAATGGATTCCTTCTTCTTTCCAAGCACTTTGTTAAGATCGATAACGCCATAGGAATCTTCGGTGGTGAAATCGACCCATTTGATTGCGCCTTCTTTGCCTTCGTAAGAAGCATCAAGCTTGACATCTTTTTCAGGTGGGTAGGGCAGGTCGAATCCTTTGTTCTTGGTATTGTCAAAGGGGCCGACTAGATACCAAGTGCGAACAAAGCCGAAGTGTGCGGGAAGATCAACCGTCTCGCCTAGGCCTTTTAATTCTTTAGCAAGTGTATCTACTTGATCTTTATCCGAAGCGCTCATGAAAGCTTTGCGGTAAGTGGCTTTGGCTTCGGAATCTTTTTTGCCTTTCTTCTGGGTGGAGCCTTCTTCGATGAGAAGGGCGATCGCTTCGCGCCTGAGTTCTGCTGCGGGGTCGGTAATGAAAGATGGGATCAAGCTTTGAGCTTTCTTTTTGTCTGCTGATTGCAGGATTTCAAAAGCGAGCTTGCGGCCTAGTGCTGGCTTTGAAGTATCTTTTACCAATGCGGTGATTTTTTCGAGGGGTAATGCCTTAGTGTCGCGGTTGGCCTTTTCAACAATCGCATTGATTGCAGAACGAAGCCAGTTAGAAAGCACAGGCTGGCTGGCATCCATAACTGCAATAACTTCGGGCAGTGCATCGGGTGAAAGGTTGGCAATTTGCTTCCAAGCCTTTTGAGCTTCGATATTGCCTAGGCCACTTTTTCCGACCTTGCGAATAGGTTCAAGAATTTTAGATACATTTTCGGAAGATTCTTGCACCCATGCCAAGGCGTTGGTGCCCAAGCAAACAACCAAAGCGAGAAGAAGCGCAGTGATTCTCATGACAGCCTCTAATAAATGATGACAACCAAAGCTTAGCCGATGCCAAGCACATCATTCATAGAGTAACTGCCGGCAGGCTTGTCCGCCAGAAATTTAGCAGCAAGAAGTGCACCACGGGCATAGCTATCGCGGGTATGGCCTTTGTGCACGAGTTCCATGGTTTCGCCCAGGGTGCTAAATATTACGGTGTGCTCGCCCACATTATCGCCCACACGAACGGCATGGATGCCTATTTCTGAAGGCTTTCGTTCGCCCACCAGACCTTCGCGACCGTGCAATAATTCGGTCTGACCCTGCACATCCTGCACGATCTTGGCAAACTGCAGCGCAGTCCCACTTGGGGAATCTTTTTTGAATCGGTGATGCCTTTCGATAACCTCGACATCGAACCCTTTATCCGCAAGCAAGGTCGATGCAACCTTGACGAGTTCAAAAAGAACATTAACCACAAGGCTCATATTGGGAGCGAATAGAATTGCAATTTCATGGGCTGCAGATTCGAGGGCTTTCTTTTCGGCAGCGGTATGCCCGGTGGTTGCGATCACCAAGGGGATTTTTCTTTGCAGGCAGATGGGCAGTACATTCATCGTGCCTTCAGGAGTGGAAAAATCGATGATTGCGCTAACAACTTGATCGATAGGGATTTGGGAGCGAAGTGGTACGCCCAAGTGGCCGATGCCTGCGATTTCGCCTGCATCTTTTCCCATCATAGGGTGGCCATGGTATTCGAGAGCGCAGGCGATTTTCAACGCTGGGTCTTCTTTGCCCAGTGCAACAAGCCTTTGCCCCATTCTGCCGCCCGCACCGTTGATCCCGATTGCAATCTTCATGAAAAGCTTCCTTATGCTTAAGCGTAAACTTCAATGGCCTTGATGATATCATCAAGACTGTTAGGCACCTGAACTGCGCGGTTTGCAAATCCTGCCCTGCGCACGCCCCTAACCCCAAGAACTTCGTCAAATGTTTTCTGATCAGAACTATGATATGCGACCGTTGCGGTAGAATCTTTCATTTGATGTGCGGTAAGAATGCAGACCACTCTATCGGAGGGAGCAATAATGCCTTCTTCTCTTAATTTTTTGGCGCCCGCAACACTTGCAGCAGATGCAGGTTCGCAGCCCATGCCGCCTGCGCCTACTTTAGCCTTGGCATCCATGATTTCTTGATCGTTTGCCTCTCTTGCTAAGCCATTGCAAAACTCAATTGCCCGCAAACCTTTAACCAAGTTGACAGGCCGGTTGATTTCAATCGCACTTGCAATGGTGGATGCCCTGCGGTTCTCGGTGTCCATGTCGGTATAGAATTGATTCATCACCGGCTTATTCGGTTCACCTTTATTCCAAGAGACGCCATTCATATTGGTGAGAAGATTGAAGGTATTGGCACCCGCGGCATTGATAACTGCAAGCCTGGGGATTTTACTGATAAGGCCCAAATGCTTAAGCTCGATGAAGGCTTTGCCAAAGGCAGAGCTATTGCCGAGATTTCCACCGGGCACCACGATCCAATCAGGGGATTCCCATCGCAAAGCTTCGAGCACACGATACATTACGGTTTTCTGACCTTCGAGCCTGAAGGGGTTGATACTGTTGACGAGGTAGATGCCCATTTTTTTTGCAATTTGCTGAACGCGCTGCATTGCATCATCGAAGTCGCCTGCGATTTGGATGGTTAGGGCGCCATGATCGAGGGCTTGTGCAAGTTTACCGTAAGAGATTTTACCACTACCAATGAAAACGATACCGCGCATAAGGCCGGTTGCAGAACAATAAAGAGAAAGAGAGGCGCTGGTGTTACCAGTGCTTGCGCAGGCCGCTCTTTTTGCGCCAGTCATGTGGGCATGGGTGAAAGCAGCGGTCATGCCGTTATCTTTAAAACTTCCGGATGGGTTCATGCCTTCGTACTGAAGGAAAAGATTGCCGTTGTTGACACCTACATACTGTGCCACATGATCGGATTGCCTGAGCAGGGTCTGCCCTTCGCCAATGGTGAGAACAGAAGCTGGGGGTGCGAAAGGAAGAAGATCGTAGAAGCGCCAAACGCCACTGAAAGACAAAGGTTCATGCCTAAGCGACCACTTGGCTTCGAAATCTTTTAAGGATTTGGGTACGGGTAGTTTATCCCAATCGTAAGCGACATCCATAATGCCCCCACATTTGGGGCAAGAGAAGGTAGTGTCATCGAGGGAGTTGGTACCCCCGCAATGTGGCATGACACAGCGTTGGAAAACAAGATTATCATTAAAGGCAGTCATACGCACCGGGAAGCATATGGGTAATGAAAAAAATAAACAAACCGAGACTCAAATTAGAGTTTCGGTTTAGAGTCATCATACTCAAAAGGGGACTCGTTATCGACCCGAGCTAGCCTTAAAGATGTCTTTCCTTCAAGAAAGTCCATTAAAACCGGAAATACATGCTTCAGACGCCACCCTTTTGCCAAGGAATTATTACCAGAAAGTGAAGTATTGTCAATTTTTGAGCGGACGAGCTCGCGTAAATCAGAGGAGGTAGCGACCAAGCCTGGCACAAGGCTTTTACGATTACAGAGGTCGCCAAGCAACCCAGCCATCACTTGGCCGATAAGTCCGACTTGGGGTGCATCGGGCTTAGTTTCATCTTGAAGGGGCAAAGCATCTGGGGGGAGTGCCCGGGCTTTTTGGATAGCAGCCATGATTTCTTCGGAGTCGCGATGCTGAACGCCCCTAAAGGCTAAGATATCTTGAGCTTTCTGAGGGTTTCGTTTGACGATGTCAGCAATAAGATCATCGCGAAGAATGGTGCGGGGTGGGCGGTTGCGCTTAGCAGCAAATTCTTCGCGCCAAGCAACGATTTCGCGCACCATTGCTAATCTTTTACGATCAAACCCCCCGGTGCCTTTAACCTTGCGCCAGCGTTCGCCAATCGGTTCATCAAGATTGGATCTGGCTTGTAGATCAGCAAATTCTTCTTCGGCCCAATCAATTCTGTCGAGTTCGAGAAGCCTTGCAGAAATTTTCTCATGGCACTCCAAAAGATAGCGAACATCATCAAATGCGTAGGTGATCTGCTCTGAGGTGAGCGGGCGAATGCGCCAATCGGTAAGGGTTTCCTGCTTGGAAAGTCGGGTGCCTGCAAAGGTTTGCACTAATGTTCCATAGCCTGCAGGGTAGCCGACTCCTATCAACCCTGCTGCCACCTGAATATCAAACAATCGAGCGGGTGCTTTCCCGGATAAATGCTGGCAGATGCGGATTTCTTCCCTGCCTGCATGAACGATCACATTGCGTTTTCCATCGGTTACTAAATCCCAAAATGCCCCGAGCGATCCTACAGCGATGGCATCGATAACAAAAAGATCTTCTGGGGTTGCAACTTGAACCAGGCATAATTCAGGTCGGAAGGATTCTTCGCTTACAAACTCTGTATCAAAACCAAACACATTGCTTTTGGCAATTTTCTCGCAACTCTTAAGGAAATCAGCTTCATTAGCTACAAAATGCTCGCGCATCATTAAAAACCCTGACAAAGTTGTTACATCAGTACTGCAATACAAAAATGATTATGCCTCATTTATAATCATTGTCATACCTTTTATTTTAGGATGGATTAAAATTAATCTATGCATGACCCGTGTTGTGATATCTAAACCAAAGCTTCCCCGAGCGAGGGCCTTATGATTGAAGAGTACCTGAATCAAAAAGTGGTGATAGATTTACATAGCCCTTATGTCTGCCTTGGAACCCTAAACCGCTTTGACGAGGGCTTTTTTGAAGTCGTTAACGCAGATCTTCATGACCTACGCGACACCAAAACCTCCAGAGAAAACTACATAGCAGCATCCCTTTCGACAGGCATTAAACGCAATCGCAAGAAGATTCTGGTCTCGCGCAGAGACATCATTTCGGTTTCCCTGCTTGCAGATGTCGCGGATGAATAAGTGTTTATTTCTTACTCAAGGCATTGGTAAAGAATCTTATCCAGTTGCCATGCGCTATCTTTGCAACATCTACATCGCTATAACCTCTCAGCTTTAATAAAGCAGGAAACCGCTGCAAATCTGCAATGGTATCGATATCGCCCGGAGATTGCTCGGTACCAAACCCGCCATCGAGATCGGTTCCCAAAGCCGCATGATCCGAATTTCCTGCAAGCTGGCAAACCCTGTCGATATGATCGATGACGGTGTTCATGGTGACGCCACTTTCTTTTACCGTGGTTTTTCCGCGAATCCAATTTGGGTACAGCATCCAGTTGTCGAAAGCTGCACCAATGACAGCTTTTCGCGAAATAAGCTTTTTAATCTGGTCATCGGTAAGTTGCCTTTGGTCGGGCACTAACGCCCTGCAATTATGATGGCTTGCGAGCACGGGCCCGCCATAAAGTTCCATGGCTTCATCAAAGCATTGGTCTGAAAGATGGGTGATATCCAAAATCATGCCACAAGCTTGCATCTCTTTTAAAAGATCGGGGCCCATGGGGAAAAAGCCACCAATGGTGCTGGTGCCATGTGCGTAGGGGCTGACGCCATAATGTGCGGGGCCGATAATTCTTAAACCCAAATCGAACCAATGATGAACCTGACTGGGGGTAAGAACAGGGTCTGCGCCCTCCATGCTAAGGATAAAGCCAAGGGGTTCGGTATCTGACACAGGTTCCTGCCAGCGTTGGACATGATTTACAAGATCTTCAGAATTCTTGATAAAGCGTAATTGCCCAGCCTCGACCATGGCTTGGTAGTAGGCGAGTTGGCCCCTTCCCGCCGCGTAAGAGGCGGGCATGGATTCGTAGCGCTGCAGGGGTGGCATCATGCCTTGTCGCATGAGCCTTGCAAGGAGAGTCGCGATAAAAATGCCTACTTTTCCCTTACGAAGTTCGGGAAATGATACGGTGCCTACCCCACGGCCTTTGCCGGTCATGAGTAGTTCATTTTCCCGCTTTCTAATAAGGGAAACATCGAGTCGGAGGTCGCGATTCCAGTCGAGGGCGTTCCAGGCTAGATCCAGATGGGCATCGAAAATTAGCATGTTTTTTTCTCTTTCCGGGTTTGGCAAGTAGTCAATATGCATGTCGCAATGTACACTAATATAGTGTCCGGGCCAATATTCCTGGTTGAAAATCCATCATTGTTGGGGAATGTCATGCAAAAGATTCAGATCGACTCAGAATCAGAAACCGTAATCGAGCGTTCAGATTACCCACCAGAAAAGATCCGCCAAATCATGGCGAATGAAATTGTAGCTGTTATAGGCTACGGTGTGCAAGGGCGTGGCCAATCGCTCAACATGAAGGATAACGGCGTTAATGTCATCATCGGGCAGCGCGAAAATTCCAAATCTTGGGATTTAGCTGTTAAAGATGGCTGGGTTCCTGGCAAAACCCTCTTCCCAATGGAAGAAGCGGCTGCCAAGGGTACCATCATTCAATATTTGCTTTCTGATGCTGGCCAAAAAGAACAATGGTCCAAGCTCAAGCCCCACCTTACCAAAGGCAAGGCGCTTTATTTCTCCCACGGGTTCAGCATTGTTTACAAAGACCAAACCCATGTGATACCTCCAGCAGATATCGATGTGATTTTGGTTGCCCCCAAGGGTTCTGGTACCTCTGTAAGAAGGTTGTTCCTTGAAGGCAAGGGCATTAACTCTAGCTATGCAGTTTTCCAAGATGCAACTGGCAAGGCCTATGACCGTGCTCGTTCGCTGGGTATTGCAATCGGCTCGGGCTACCTTTTCGAAACCACTTTCCAAAAAGAAGTGTACAGCGACTTAACAGGCGAACGAGGCGTGCTTATGGGCGCCATCTATGGCCTTTGGCTCGCTCAATACGAAGTGCTTCGTGCAAACGGGCATTCCGCCAGCGAATCTTTCAACGAAACCGTTGAAGAAGCAACCCAAAGCCTTTATCCCTTGATTGCAGAAAACGGCATGGATTGGATGTATGCCAACTGTTCCACCACTGCACAACGAGGCGCATTGGATTGGTTCAAAAAGTTTCATGACGCTTCCAAGCCTGTTTTCGAAGAACTATATCGCAGTGTTGCTGATGGTTCTGAAACTCGCAGAACGCTTGAATCTAACAGCCATCCTGATTATCGCAAGAACCTTGAAGTTGAACTCAAGGAAATTGCAGATAGCGAAATGTGGCGTGCAGGCGCTGCTGTTCGAGCCCTCAGGCCAGAACGAGCCAACGACAAGAAGAAGTAATTTCTTCTTGGTCTCATCATAATATCAATCGAAAAACCCCGGGTACTCTTACCTGGGGTTTTTGCTTTTCCACATTCTTTTTAGTCATCCACTTCGTTTCGACTTTTGTTTATTGTTCTGGGCCACATAAGAAAAAAGCTGATTAAGCAAAAAGTTCATCAAAATATCATTGGACTTATATCCCAGATTGCTGAAACTGGTGTGATCATTTGTTTTTTGTCAAAGGGTGCATCATGAAAATAAAACTAGTTCTCTCTTTTGCAATCTTAAGTTCTATGGCGATTGGGTTTGTTATCACTGCTGATGAACCGGCCAAAAGTGTTAAGAAAGATCTGCCTGGCCCACAAATTTCGGGAGAAGTAAAACTCCCCAATGGTTGGTCATTAAAACCCGCAGGCAAGCAGATCCCTCTGGGTGATTTTCCCGTTAACATGGTGGTCCACCCCAGTGGCAAATACCTTGCAATCCTTCATGCAGGCTATGGCCCTCACGAAATTCATATTGCAGAACTTGATAAATCGGGCGCAACCATCATCAGCAAGGTTGGCATCAAGCAGACTTTTTGTGGTATTTGCTTTTCCCCTGAAGGCGATAAGCTTTATGCCAGTGCTGCAGAGTTTGCCAGCGCTTATGTTTACGATTTTAAAAATGGCTACCTTTCTAACCGGAGCGAGATTAGCGTTGCTGATGAGAAAAGTAAATTTGTCACTACGGGGTTGGCACTGGATTCGAGTGGTAAGAAAATCCTTGCTGCAGGCTGCTGGAGCCATTCGCTTAGCATAACTCCTCTTGATAAGCCAGAAGCTCGCAAGATGGTCGAACTTAAAGTTGATTCTTACCCATTTGGTTTTCTTGCGTTGCCTAAGAAAGAACTGGCATTGGTTAGCCTTTGGGGCGCTTCCGCTGTCGCACTGATTGATACCAAAGAAGCCAAAGTTATTGAAACATGGCCCACTGAAAGCCATCCAACCGAAATGGTTTTAGCCCCCGATAACAAAACTCTTTTTGTTGCTTGCTCGAACTCTACACGCGTTAGTATTCTTGATGCCTCGCAGAATGGTAAAAGCTTGGGCACGCTTAATTGTGCACTTTATCCCAACGCACCCAATGGCAACACCCCAGGCAGCCTGACTCTTACAAACGATGGAAAGATCCTTATCGTAGCTAATGCGGATGCTAATAACCTTAGTATGTTTCAGGTAGAAGATCCGCTTAAGCCTGTGCCTATGGGCTATATCCCTGCTGGTTGGTACCCTACGAGTGTTCGATTTAATCATATCGATGGGAAAATTTATTTCTGTAACGGCAAAGGATTAACCTCGAGGCCGAATTCGCAGGGGCCCAATCCTCTTGCTAAGGATCTTCCCATTAGGCAGTATATTGCAGGCCTAATGCAGGGTTCGCTGGGGGTTTTGGATATGCCAACGCCCGAGAAAATGATCGCGTTCACCAAGGAAGCATATTCTTGCAGCCCTCTTCAGGCGGATAATCTTCCCAAGGCCCAATGGCCCAGTAGTAATCCCATCCCCAGAAAAATTGGTGATCCTAGCCCCATTAAGTATTGCATTTATGTCATCAAGGAAAACCGCACCTATGACCAAGTGTTTGGTGATATTAAAGAAGGCAATGGCGACCCGACCCTTTGCATCTTTGATGAAAAGGTAACACCAAACCAGCATAAGATCGCAAGGGAGTTTACCTTGCTCGATAACCTTTATGTGGATGGCGAAGTTTCTGCAGATGGCCATCAATGGAGCATGGCTGCGTACTCTACTGACTTTGTTGAAAAGGTTTGGCCTTTGACATATCGAGGCAGCCCACTTAAAAAGCTGACTGCTTATCCCTCGGAGGGTGCTTATGATGTTGTTGCACGGCCTGCGGGTGGTTACATCTGGGATCGTTGTGCAGAAGCCAAGGTTTCTTTCCGCAGTTATGGCGAATGGATTGATAATGCTAAAAAACTAGGAGAGCCCTCCAAGGCCCGGGTCAAGGCACTTGAAGGCAAGTTTGATCCTTTCTATCGGGGCTATGATCTTGATTACCCTGATGTAAAAAGAGCAGAGCGCTTTTTAGAAGAAGTTGCACGCTTTGAAAAAGAGGGTGGCATGCCCCAGCTAAGTATTGTTCGACTTCCAAACGATCATACCTATGGCACCAGGCCTGATAAGCCCACCCCTACTGCGATGGTTGCAGAAAACGACCTAGCTATGGGTATGCTGGTAGAGGGCCTTTCCAAGAGTAAGTTCTGGAAAGAGACTGCGATTTTTGTGATTGAAGATGATGCACAAAATGGTTCGGATCATGTGGATGCGCATCGCACTATATCGCTGGTGATCAGCCCTTATACGAAGCGCAAATTTGTAGATTCTACCATGTATTCTACCTCAAGTATTTTAAGAACCATGGAACTGATTCTAGGGTTAAAGCCCATGAGCCAGTTTGATGCTGCTGCAACCCCGTTGTTTAATTCTTTTCAAGCAGAACCTGATCTGATTCCTTTCAAGCATGTTGCAGCGAAAGTAAGCCTGACGGAAAAGAACACCGAGAAATCGTGGGGAGCGAAGCAGTCTCTTGCATTTGATCTTGATAAAGAAGATGCAGCAGATGATTTACTTTTTAATGAAGTCATTTGGAAATCGGTCAAGGGAGCCAACAGTCCCATGCCTTCGCCTGTAAGAGCAGCTTTCTTCCTGCCCAAGTATACGATCAAGCCCGCTGCTAAAGATTAAGCTTGATGACTTTGTTTGTTT
>CAJCCR010000250.1 GCA_903960945.1 uncultured Planctomycetaceae bacterium | reverse complement strand
GCCTTGTTCTGCAAGTTTAAGCAGTGTTTCGTCTGGCATGGTGCTCCAGAGAAAGTAGGAGAGTCGCGAGGCTAGTTCGTGATCAGTAAGACGCTCTTTGCTGCTGCCTTCTGTGTGCTTCGTGGGAAGGGCGAGAAAGCGAGACGATGTTAGCACGAGACTAAGTGTCTCACGGATGCTAGTTTCGAGTGAATCAGCCTCCTTGCGGGAGGTAGCCCAGAACGACAATAAGCGATCCATTTCTTTCTTTTCGACTGGGCCACGATAGGCCCGCGTGGCAAATCGTTTGATCACTTCCCTTGCATAATCCTGTTCGGCAAGTTTGTCGTTATTAGGAAACAGTATGCTGGTATGCGTTGTAGGTGGCCATTGTTCGAAGAACGGGCTCTCAAATTCGATCCACTCTATTTTGAGTTTGGGAGGATTCGGCTCTTTGCCCCTCGAAGCTGCATTCCATGCGTAGAGAATGCTGCAATTCTGATCTCGGAACGGGCCCGGGTTGGGCAGTGGGAAATTCTCAAGCCGAGCGCGAAACTCATAGGTCCGAAATTCAGTATGTTCGATGACGATCGGTTCGCCTATGCTCTTGATTTCGATACCGTGCAAGTTGGTGCAACCCAAGCCTACGGCAAGTTGTGGCGGTCTCGTACTTTCTGCACCCGGTTCAGCCTCAGCAATGGCTGCCCGTACTCGGATCAGCATTTCTCCCCGGCGGAATGGATGATGCAGCCTAAACCCGTAACGGAAATCAGGCTTTTTCAACGCTGCTTCGCCGAATGATTGTGGCGCATCAGGCAACAATACGCCAAGGGGTTGTTGTTTTTTGGGATCCTTCCCAAATAGGCAGTCATCACCGATGGTAAAGGCCTTATCTTTGGCTTTGTAGTTATAGCTTTCGCCCGGTCGGTTATCGGGTTTGGGTAACACTAACGGTGGCTTTTTCGCTTCAAGTCGATAACGATGCACTTCGGGCACGAGGCCAGTGACAATCGCCCCAGCAAGAGCTTCGTCTGCGATTTGAAGGTACATCTCGTACTGAAGCGGCGATATTCGCAGTGCATCGCCGTCATTGCGGAATCCTTCCTTCGATCGGCCATCCTCGGGTAACCTTCTCCCAAACTCAATCCCAACACCAAGCAAGTCTTGCATGGTTCGTTCATACTCACGGCGAGTGAGCCTGCGAAATTGCGTGATGGTATTCTTGGTGAGGGCAGCCCGCCGCATTTCCTGCACGATCCAACCAGTGATCAGTTCTCGATCCGCGTTTCCAATCTGCGGTTCTTCTTTGGGTGGCATGTCGCCGAAGTTGAGCCGATTAAGAACTTCCTGCCATTGATCACCGTCCTTGCCTTGGACAAGATCTGTGTTCAACTTGTCTATCTTCAATTTACCCTTAGGCTTCACGACGCTCGAGTCATGGCATTTGGAGCAATGCTGTTTGATGAGCGGGGCAACCTTAGTAAATGGAATCGGCTCCGCAGCATTCATAGAGCTACTGCCCATTGCGCAAAGGATCAGCAGCGTACAGATTTCGAAATACGCACTCTGCATAACGACCTCCACAAAAACGGATCTAGACAAAAACATATCTATGGCATCTCCAAGGGCTATTCTATTATAGTTTGGAGAGAACAAAGGGGTCATTCCTGAGGTTTTACGCGAATGCGGCGGAAGTATACGACGCTGCCCGGGTCGTGGCTCTGGATGGCAAATGTGCCGCTCGAAAGCGATAAGCCACTCTTCGCATTTACGGGCAACTCCACATCGTGCGTGGTTTCTCCGTTCACCTTCAATACAACTTTGTTCCCGCGAACAGAGAGATGGCACTCGAACCACTCATCATCTTTTAGTAGAACCTTATCTAGCGGTTTGGTGGGGTAGATGGCGCCCGTCCGGTATCTTTGGTCGCTTCCGGTGTTGTTGATCTGAAACTCGAACCCCTTGGCTGGAATCCCTTTCGACTGATAGGCCGTGTGAAAGAAAATACCTGAGTTCCCCTTCGGACGAGTTTTAACCTCGGCCTTCAATTCAAAGTTCTTAAAGTTTGCCTTTTGAACAGAACCCATGTAGTACAGGTGTGTCAACTTTGATGGGCCAGCAACGATCAATCCATCTTCGACCCTAAAGGCTTTAAAATCTTCAGCAGCTTTCCAGTCATCAAGGCTTTTACCATCGAAGAGGTCAAACCAACCATCTTTGTCGGGGGTCGGTTCCACCGCACGAACCGTCGGGATATATGATGCGATAAATAAAACCGTCGCCAACACAAACAAGTTTATCACCCGTAACATTGTAAGACTCCATCGCTTTAAAGAGAGAACAAAGGGGTCAGGTCTCTTTTTCATGGCTTACCACAAGGATAAAGAAGGTAAACTGCCGAAAAAGAGACCTGACCCCTTTTCTAGAGAGAGAAAGAACGCCCGAGGAAGATCAATTCCCCGGGCGTTCAAATTTAATATCGCTGAAGTTTACTTCCAGTCATCAGTTCGGAATGGTGAAGCAGGCAAACCTTCTTTGTTCGAAAGATTGGGTTCAGCTTCTTCATGCCAACCAAATCGCACAGAAACAGGCTTGGATACCCCTTCTGCACTAACGATGATGGATTTACCAACAACCACAGCCTTGGCATCAACAAACTTTTTGTCTTCGCCTGCAATGGTGAAGAAGGAAAGAGGTTTACCATCGCGGGAAACAAGTCCCCCGCCAACGTGGTTGAACTCCAACTCAATCTTATCACCCGAAACTTTCATCGATTTATACAGTGGGCCTGAATAAACCAAATCACTTTTCCCGTAAGTATTAGCAAGCGCCCAAAGAGCCAGCCTTTTGCCTACATCCTGTTTGTTTTTGGGGTGGATATCCTTCAAGTTGCTGATGTCGGTAGTAACCGCCATCCCAGTGTAAGGGATTTTAAGCGTAGCAGTTTGCGCTTCCCAGATGCCAGGCAAGCCTGAAGTAGCTGGTTTGCCATCTACCATCGCCCTGTTGTAATCATAAGGAGCAAGCTGAACGAAATAGAAAGGCATAACTTCATCGTTCCAAACTTTTCTCCAGCCATTGATCAAAGCCTTTTTCTTTTCGAAGTAAAGCATACCTTCGCCATTATTGGATTCACCCTGATACCAGAGTGCGCCACGAATTGCGTAAGGAACAAGTGGAGCAATCATACCGTTGTACAAAGCCAATGGCGTTTGGTGATTAATCGCCCCTTTGTCATTCTTTGTAGGGAAGGTAGCAAGCTTGCTGGAAATATCGCTTAGAGCAGGAACGCTATTAAAGCCTTCTGGGTTCGTCCAAGGTTCAATACGGGTACCGCCCCAATTGGAACCAATCAAACCCACGGGAACATTCAATTCCTTTTGAAGATTCACTGCAAAGAAATAACCTACTGCAGTAAAGTTACCAGCAGTTGCAGGGGAACAAACCTGCCAGCTACCGCTTTTAACATCTGTTTGAGGTTTATCAGCAGGAACATTGGGGATTTTGACATGACGAATGGTGGGATATTTTGCAGCAGCGGTTTCTTCTTTGGGGTTCAAGGATGAGTTAACCGTCCATTCCATGTTGGACTGGCCTGAGCAAAGCCATACTTCACCAAAAAGAACGTCACTAAACTCAACTTTGGAAGAACCTTCAACTTTAACGATATAAGGTCCGCCTGCTTTCATTGCAGGAAGCTGAACGGTCCATTTGCCAGTAGCATCTGCTTTAGCCTTTGCGGAAGCTTCACCGATAGAAACGGTAACTTCGGTACCGGGGTTATCCCATCCCCAGACAGGAACAGCCCTGTCGCGTTGCAAAACCATGCTGTTGCTAAAAATCTTAGGCAGTTTAACTTCAGCGTTGGCAAAGGAAACAAATCCCATCCAACAAATTGAAACTGCGCCCAGAAACCATTGAGCTCTCATAATAAAACATCTCCAAAAAGTTAAGGAAAACACCAAGGGCGGGAACAACTTAGCCAGATAGAATGCAAATTCCATCAAGGTCTAGAACTAATATTCTACCGCTTGGAATTTCAATTGCCATAATTTAATAAAGTGCTGAAAGTAAATTTCGCCCCTGCACGCCATCCAGAAATAGCAAGACCAAATCTACAGATAACCGACTATGAAAATAGGCAATATTATAGGGCAAAAACAAGGGTTTCGCCTTCCCACCTTACCTCGATTACCACAAAAAATTGCTCTAAAAGATTGGGCTTTTTTTTTCTCTGCCGTGTGAAGTAATATCTAAATTGTCGGGAGTCAAAGTGTGAAAGCAATGACTTCGGTAGGCAGCGGCCGGGATGGATCAAGCATGATGCTTGTGACTTGGCCGTGGATTAAAGAAGAGCATGGAAGCAGCTTCTAGCCGCAACTACAATTCTTCCGTTCCTACCCAACCCGGGGGGCCGCTCCCCTAGGTCGACCACCTAGATTTGCACCGTTGATATTTTTTGAAATGTCAGAAGGAAAGATACCTCTTTTCAATGGCATAGATGAGGCCGGGAAAGGCTGGACACCTTTTCCGTCGTGATTTTTCTTGGCATATTTTTGCAAAGAAGATTGCGTAAATGGGGTCGCATAAAGCGACCATTACATCATAATTTTCCAATGGAACAGGAAGATGACCCGAGCACCAGTTATTATTCGAGTTGATGCAAACCCCGAACAAGGTTACGAGCAAATGACTCGATGCCTAGTTTTAGCAGCAGCTTTGCAAAGAAGAAGGCGACAAGCCTTTTTCCTTTCCTCTTTCAACCCAGGCTCGCTTGGTTTTCAAATCAAACGCGCAGGCTTTGAATGGATGGAAGCAAGCGCACCACTAGGCTCTGCAGAAGACTTGGCAGAAGTACTTCAAGAATCACGCAGAATTGAAGCCTCTGCTGTTTTTGTAGATTCCCCCAACGCAACTGGCGAATACCTCGCATCATTAAAAGATTCAGGCGTGATGGTTGTTTCGGTCGATCACCTTGCCCAAGGCGATTTCCCTTCAAACATCGTTTTCAACCCACTGCTAGGCCCTTCCATCGAAGCCTACGATATCCCTAAGGGCACCCAAATCCTTGCAGGCGAGCGCTATGCACTTGTCCGCTCGGAAATCCGAAGGGTCCGGGCGTTACGTTCTCAGGAACCACTTCCACCTTACAGAGCTGTGGTTGCACTCGGCGATTACGACCCGAACAATCAAGCAGGGGAAATCGCAAAGCAATTGATAAACACCCCTAAAGTAAGCAGGGTGGATATTCTTGCGAGGTCTTATTATTCGAATATTGATGAACTGCGAAAACTTGCGGAACAGTCGGATGGAAAAATAGGGGTGTTCACCGAACCCTCGGAAATCCCTCCCAAACTTTCCCGTGCCCACTTTGCAATCACCGCAGGTAATTCTTGGTCTCTCGAATTCGCATGCATTGGTTTGCCACAGCTTATCATCGTGCAAAATGAAGCTCATTGGCCAACCGCTACAAGATTGGAAGAAGAAGGTGCTGCTGCCTGCCTAGGCTGGCACGAAACCCTCAATCCTTCAATCCTGCGTGAAGCTGTTGTTGATCTTCTTGATGACAACCTCGAACGACAATCCATGTCGCGATGTGGCAGGTATCTCATCGATGGAAGGGGTAACGACCGAATCGTAACCGCTTTCGAAGTGATGATGCATCCTTACCAACAAATGGAAAGAATTCGCGAAGCCGCTTAAATCCTTTTCGTGTAACTAAACTTCAAGCCGTGCTTTACAAAGCACGGCTTGTTTTTTTATTCCTGCCATGCTTGATATTCGCTCCCAAATACCTTAGGTTCAACATTCACTAATTTCTTAAGGGAGTTTCGCCCATGGATAATCAACAAGTTTCAGCAGCATTGGCAGAAGTCGGAACCTTGATGGAATTACTTGGTGAAAACCCTTTCAAGGTGAATGCCTACGCAAATGCATCCCGCACAATTGGCCAATTAACCGATGAAATAGCCTCGCATGTAAACAAGGGCACTCTCGGAGAAATACCTGGAATTGGTCCAACGCTGCAAGAAAAAATCTCCTCTCTGGTAAAAACCGGGAAGCTCGAATTTCTCGAAGAGTTGAGGGCTAAAGTTCCATCAGGCCTGGTGAAAATGCTCGCAATTCAAGGCCTGGGGCCTAAGAAAGTGAAAGCCCTATACGATCAACTTCAAATTGATTCCCTCGAAAAACTTAAGTCCGCTTGCGATGAAAGCAAGGTTGCGGAGCTCAAAGGTTTTGGTGCCAAGACTCAGCAAAAAATCCTCGAAGGCATCGAATTCCTAGGTTCTGTTGCAGGAAGGGTTAGGCTCGATGAAGCCGACTCCGTTGCAAACTCTCTCCTTAATCTTTTAAAAGACATGAAAGAAGTCATTCGCATTGAGGTGTGTGGTAGCTTGCGCAGAAGAAGGGAAACGGTCAAGGATATCGATGTTCTCGTTTCATCTAAAAACCCAGCACCCATAATGGAAAAGTTTGTTACCGCTCCGGGAGTGATTCAAGTGCTAGGGCATGGCGAAACAAAATCCAGCATTTTTGTTGAAGCCCTAGTGAATGGCAGCAGAATCAAAATGCAAGCCGACCTGCGTGTGGTTAAAGACGAGGAATTCCCCTTTGCACTCGCATATTTCACAGGCAGCAAAGAACACAATGTTGCAATGCGATCACGGGCCATCGAATACGGCCTAAAGCTAAACGAATATGGACTAACAGGCGAAAATAAAAACATCAAATGCAAGACGGAAGAAGATATCTACAAGGCGCTAGACCTGCCTTACATTGCACCAGAACTTAGAGAAGATACAGGCGAAATTAATGCTGCATTAAAAGCAACACTTCCAACCTTAATTGAATCCAAACAAATCCAAGGCGTTTTTCACAATCATACTACCTACAGCGATGGTGCAAACTCTCTTGAAGAAATGGCCAACAAAGCGAAAAGTCTAGGTCTTAAATACCTGGGCTTTGGTGATCACTCCCAATCGCTGACCGTTGCCAATGGTTTGAGCCCTGAACGAGTAAAAAAACAAATCGCTGAAATTGATGAGCTTAATTCGAAGATGAAGGGCTTTCGGATTTTCAAAGGAATCGAATGCGATATTCTTGCAGATGGCTCTCTAGATTATGATGACGAAATTTTATCGCTCTTTGATTATGTGGTGGGAAGTGTGCATACCCATTTTCAAATGACCCGTGAAGAAATGACCCAAAGAATTATTAAGGCTATGAATCATCCTGCTATCACCATGCTGGGCCACCTTACCGGCAGGCTTCTTTTACGAAGGGATGGCTACGCAGTCAATCAAGAAGCAGTGCTTCAAGAAGCAGTAAAAACCAAAACTCTGATTGAAATCAATGCCCACCCAATGAGGCTGGATTTAGATTGGATTCATTGTAAACGGGCAAAGGAACTAGGCGTAAAACTCGTGATTAATCCTGATGCCCATAGCACCGAAGACTTGGAATACTATGAATACGGGGTTTCAGTTGCCAGGCGAGGATGGCTCGAAAAAGATGAAATCTTCAACACGCTTACCACGATTGAAGTCGAAGCGTATTTCTCTGAAAGAAGAAAAGCTTTTACCAAAAAGAAGTAAGCTTTAGCTTCCAAAGTATTAGGGAACACCTTGGGTTGATTCGCCACCAGCCCGGGTTCCTAGCGCTCGCCATACTATAGGATCAATGTTATTAGGAATCGACTTCACTGATCCATCCATTAAAACAACGTTGACAACGCCAGAGTGATAACTGCGGGAAGTTACAGAGCCATAGGTAATTGAAGTCGATGTAAGACCTTCACGCATAGAATTGAAATCAATGTCATACTCGGATCCACCATTAGTGTAAGCAAATTTCGTATTGGGAGTAAAGCTTGCAGTAAACCCTGATTGATGAATTCTGGCATCAACCCATTCGGTATGGCCTGAATCAGCTTTAAAAGTACCCCCATAATTGACTACTTGGGAAGGCGTAGTAGGCATAGCGGTGGCAGTAGCAGAGGGATTTCCGCCATCGCGAAGGTAAGGGGTGTAAGCTTTTACTTCAGAAAAAGCAATGGTCTGGCTGGTACCATCTATAAACTCATTAATACGAACATTACGACCAACAATAAAAGCCCCATCACCCCCAACGCCTTGGGCAGTAGAAGGATCAAAAATCATCCAAGAGCCCATATTTGCGCCATAATTTAATGGAAAATGAGTTAAAGATCCATCTGGCCTAGCAATAGCTTTGGGTTCACTAGGGCAAATAAACATTGGGATTTTTTGCTGAGTGACATTGGGTTGAACGTCGTAAGCTTTGGTAAAATCAATGAGCCTTTGAAGGTTTTCTTGTTCAATAAAAGGAAGGAGCCTTGAATGTACAGACCAGGATTTGGAAGCCCGAATATTGGGAGCGGTAACAATCGGGTAAGAACCAGCAGTAGGGAAAAATTGAAAAGTTGATTCGTGATTATGTAGCGCCATGCCAATCTGCTTTAAATTATTGGAACACGAAAGCCTTGCAGCAGCTTCACGAACCTTTTGAACCGCGGGAAGCAACAAGCCAATGAGAATGGCAATGATGGCAATCACGACAAGAAGTTCGATAAGGGTAAAAGCTTTTTTAAGAAAGTTCCTGCGCATAAGCAAACTCCTCAGAGAGACTCTTATTGATACTGAGTCTCAAAATCAACCTAAAACTAATTTAGTACTCTATTCCCCAACTGTCAACCATTTTTCTGTTTTTCTCGATCCCTTACTTTCCCCCTTTCTGAGTTTCTGTTTTTTTAACCATAATTTCTGCTAGAATTACCTTCTTAAGATTTTCCCTATTTTTCTGTTACAAGGGCTCTTTATGTCTTCGGGTAAGAACTTCTTTATCACCACCGCAATCGATTACCCCAACAGCAGGCCCCACATTGGCACGGCCTTCGAAAAAATTGGTGCCGATGTCCAGGCTCGCTTCCAGCGCATGCAGGGCAAAAATGTTTTCTTTCTAATGGGTAATGACGAAAACACCATTAAAGTTGCTCGCAGAGCTGCCGAACTTAATCTGGATCCCAATGCCTATTGCGACGAGATGGCAAACCAATTCAAAGAAGTTTGGCGTGCCTTGGATATAAGTTTTGATGATTTCATTCAAACTAGCGAACCCAGACATCACCAATGCTGTAAAGCCTTCACTCAAAAAGTTTTTGATAACGGGCACATTTATAAAGGTGGCTATGAAGGCTGGTATTGCGAAGGATGCGAAGCATTCAAAACTGAAAAAGAACTCGATGAAAAGAAGATCTGCCCCAGTCACAAGACTCCTGCTGTCAAACGCATGGAGCCCTGCTATTTCTTTGCTCTTTCAAAATTCCGCGACCAACTTCTTGCCTTCTATGAACAGAACCCAGATTTTATCCAACCCGAAAGCAGACGCAATGAAGTCCTTGCTCTGGTTCAAACCGAGCTTAAAGATGTGAACATCACCCGCTCTGGCCAAACATGGGGCATACCCCTTCCTTTCGATCCAGAATTTACCATTTATGTCTGGTTTGATGCCCTTCTTAATTACATCACTGCAGTTGGTTATGGCGAAGACGAAGTAAAGTTCAACCAATATTGGCCCGCAGACTTGCATGTGATAGGCAAAGATATAACCCGGTTTCATTGTGCCTTATGGCCCGCAATGTGCTTTGCTGCAGGTATTGCACCCCCTAAAAAAGTATTCGGCCATGGCTTCGTTTATGTCAAAAATGAAGAAACAGGAGATGTCCAGAAAATCAGTAAATCCTTGGGCAATGTTGTTGAGCCGATGGACATCATCACCAAGTTCAGCGCAGAAGCTTTTCGCTATTATTTTCTTAGGGAATGCCCTTTCCCCGCAGATGGGGAATTCAGCCTGCAACGATTTGTAGACATATACAATTCGGATCTTGCAAATAATTTGGGCAATCTTTACAGCAGAGTTGTAGGTTTGATAGGCAAGAATTACGAGGGCGAACTTACCAACATTGGTGCTTCTGATGAGCCCCCTTTGTTTGTTGAAGAAAACTTAAAATCAATTGTAGGCCAAGTTCAGAGTTTGGTTGAAACTTGCCATTACAGCCAGGCATTGCAAAAGATCTGGTCTTTGATTTTAGATCCTGCGAACCAGTATGCAGAAAAAACAGCGCCTTGGACACTTGTTAAAACAGATAAAGAAAAAACCAAGATAGTGTTAGTACAATTGATCGAGGCGGTAAGAATTGCCGCAGTACTACTGAAACCCTTTTTACCAAAGCTTGCTGAAAAATTGTACACCAGCTTTGACTTTCCAGCGCCTTGGGCGTCTATCAATTATGGGGAAGCCTTAAAACCAATAACTAGTTATTCAAGCATTAAAATCCTTGCAGAACTAGAGAATGGTAAGGTAAAACCCTTACTTCCGAGAATTCAAAAACCGGCTTAATGCCCTTATTTGCTTGAAAGTAGGCCCTTTTCTAACGTACTTGAAAAATTTCCCTAATTTTAGCGAACCTTTTGCACAGCAGCAGCGTAGAAAGCACAGGTAGTGTGAGTCAGTCATCAAATATTTCAGAAAGATCTGACGAAGAGCTATTTAAGCTTTTTCGCGCGGGAAACGCCTCCGCTTTTGATGCTTTGGTTCATCGTTACGAAGGAGAACTTTTTGGTTACCTAAACAGGTATCTGCGCAGCCGAGAGCTTGCAGAAGATACTTTTCAAAACACCTTCATGACGATTTACCAAAAAGCTGAAAACTTTGAAGAAGGTAAAAAGTTTAAGCCTTGGTTGTATGCAATAGCAACGAATCAGGCGATAGACGCTTCAAGAAAAAGGAAAAGGCGTCAGGCGGTCAGTTTGGAAAGTGAATGGGACAGTGGCGAAAGCAGCGCAAAGGCTGGCAACCTACGCGACGCTTTAGAAGGCCATAATGAGAAACCCGATAGCCTGGCAATCTTGGATGAAAAAAAAGTTCAAGTTCGCAAAGCGATAGACATGCTTCCTGAGAATTTACGCCAAGTATTATTATTGGCATACTTTCACGAGTTTAAATATCAGGAAATTAGCGAGGTTCTTGGGATTCCATTAGGGACGGTAAAGTCCCGTTTACATGCAGCGCTGGAAAAATTCCAGCAATCTTGGGAACGAATGCAGGATGTGGTTTCATGACGAACGAAAACGGTGATAATATGGACCAGATTTTGCGTTACGCAATGAATATTCATGAGTCGGCCGAAGTGGCGGAGATAAAGCGCCGTCTTCTTTCAGAGCCTGAGGCTCAAGCGCATTTGGAAGTGATGCGTAAGAACCTCGCTCTACTAAACGAAGACCGAGCCTTAGATCCGCCATCTTTTAATCTTGCAAAGAAAACCATCCTGCGTGTCCAGGGTTTAAAAACCCAGACTATGCGTTTCAATCAAAAAAAACAGCCTGTTCATCATTCGGGAAATTACAAAAACTCCATCAGAAGGTTTGATCTTCTCGTAGCTGCAGGGCTTTTGGTAATTATCAGTGGGGTACTTGCACCATGGCTTCATCAAGCCCGTACGCAAGCAGAGAAACTAGCCTGCGCCAACAACATGCGCGAATTTCATAAATCCTTCCAGCACTATGCCTCTTTGCAACCTGATGGAAAATTCCCCTTCGTGGAACCTAATGGGCCGCGTAGTTTTGCTGGCGTTTACATCCCGGCTCTCAGACAACATGGCTTGCTGGGTGATTACCATTCCGTTTCGTGCCCCACCAACCAACGCAAACTTCCTACCGAAACCAATCTTGATCAACTTGCCTCCATGTATCAAAATAAATCTAACCAAGGTTATCAACGCCTTACCAAAGACGCTGGTGGGGATTATGCTTACTCCCTTGGCTACGACAACCAAGGCTCTCTCACCGGCCTTACCAACAAATCCGCGGGCGATTCACCGATTTTGGCAGATAAAATAAATCCGTCCACATCTAACATGGCACTTAATCATGGTGGCTCTGGAAACAACGTGCTATATGTAGGCGGCCATGTTCGCTGGTTGCCTGCTCGAAAACAAAACAGCATTGGCGACGATATTTTTATGAACGAAGACCACAAAATCCTTGCAGGTAAACATCTTCAAGACCATGTGCTTGCACCCAGCCACGCCCGACCCTATGACGATTCTGGTTTCCCGGATTAATCTTTCCATTTTCTCGCAAAACTCTTTGCATTAAATAACCATCTCTTTTATGATAAAGTTCTTCAATTGATTCGTTCATTGAAGGCTATATTTTAAAAAGTATGATGGTCATACTTTCTATTTTAGCCCCTGATTATTAAAGCCCTCCTAGAAATTATAAAACCATGCGAAAAATTATCTCTGTAATTGCTCTTTGCT